>CAJPNA010000195.1 GCA_905371865.1 uncultured Carnobacterium sp. | reverse complement strand
ACTTTCCTAAGTTTACTGGGTGAAAACCGTCGACGTCTTTTTCAGGAACGATTGCTTCTAAGACTGCATCTGTATCGATATGTTTTGGCAAGGGTAATTGCACCAAAATCCCATGAACGCTAACATCATGGTTGAGTATATTCACGTATTCTAATAACTCTTCTTGTGTCGTTTCTTCACTGAGGCGAATCACGTTTGAATGAATGCCTACTTCAGTAGCAGCGCGTTCTTTATTGCGCACGTATACTTGGCTAGCTGGGTCTTCTCCAACAAGAATAACCGTTAGCGAAGGGGTCACTCCACTACTAGAAAACTGTTGTACTTCCTGTTTTAGTTCTTCTCTTATTTTTCCAGCTAATGCTTTCCCATCTAGAATTTGCGTCATAGAAGTCTCCTTTTTCCAATTAATCATGTAAACTTGATAAAAACAAAATATGTATGGTGAAATTAACAAATGTGTGAATTAACATATATGTTAATTTTTAGGGGTGTATCCAAAGGATTGTGCTCTGACTTAAACGCAGTGGTTTATTGGCTTTCTAAGTTGAAGTAAAACTGCAAATAATTCATATTGAAATGTCTTATAAATAAACATTTAAATACTATCTGCAATGCCCACACCCAAATCCTTCGCACTGTGAAGGATTTACCAACGTTCCATTTCTGATCGCGATTGCTCACATTCTTTGTAGTTGAACTCGGGCTCACAGGACTGACGTCCACTTCCTGATATGGCCGCACGACTCGTTCCGAGTCCCTTGCGGCATATCAGTCCAGTGATTCAGTCCCTGAGCGTTCGCCCTCGTATCCTGAAGTTGAGCTCGAAAAGGCATAGGCTCAAGCCTTTCGAGGTTAGTCCGCACGGTCTTCTAGACCGCTTACAGCCAACCTGCGAACCGTCATCGCCTATAAGCGCCTTTTCTCGCATCCTGTTTTAAAAAAGAGTCTGAAACGTTTGCTTCAGACTCTCCTCTTAGAATCTTACCCATTTACAAAGTTTGATAAGATACCATTAATAAATTTCGCTGATTTTTCATCACTGTATGTTTTGGCAATTTCAATTGCTTCGTTTAACGCTACAGTTTGTGGAACTTCTAATTCTGGAGAAGTCATCTCAAAGATTGCTACTCGCATGATGATCAAGTCTAAACGTACAATACGATTTAATTTCCATCTCTTAGAGTGTTTTTCAATTAATCCATCAATCTTTTCGAGATTATTTTGTACTCCTCTTACTAATGCTATGCTGTAAGTAATTTCCGGAACTTCGTTTAATAAATCTTCTTCCGTAATTGCATCGCTAGAATAAGGTGAATCTTCTGAGCATTCCAACGCAAGACTGAGCGCATCAACAATGTGCATTTCAGGAGTCATATCTAATTGATATAATGCTTGAATTGCCAATACACGTAGTGCTCGTCTTTTTAATGGTTTTCGACTCACTATTCATCCCCCAATTCAAATAATTCAGTTTCTTCTTGCTTAACCGGTAAAATATCATGAACATGAACATTTACTTGTGAAATAACAAGTTCACAACTGAATAGCAATTGTTCTTTAATTTTGTTTTGTAATAATAATGCTGTTTTAGGAATTGAAACCCCATAGTCTACGTTTCCGTAAATATCAATCACAAAGGCTCCATTTTCCTCTGTTAAGTATGCCCCTTTAGATAATTCTTTCCCACCAAAAATGGTATTTAAAAAGCCAGGAACAGGATAAAATCCTTTTACTTGTGCAGCTACAATCCCTGCAATACTTTCAATTACTTCAGGAGCAATTTCAATTGCTCCTAGTTCTTTATCTTTAGAATATTTCTTCATTTGTTCCATTTTGTAACCTCCTTTTTTACTAGAAAATTACTCTTTAAAAGATTTTCTCAGTCTCATTTAGTTTACCATGAAACAGGTATTCTAACAACTACGGTCCATTTTAAAGGATGATTAACTCACGAGGAACTTGTTGAATGACTTCAGCACCTGTTTCATTAATAATAATGTCATCTTCAATACGAACACCACCCACACCTGGAAGATAAATTCCTGGTTCATTTGTAATCACATTTCCTGGTACAAATGCTTGTGTTGCAATACGAGAAACATTTGGTGCTTCATGGATTTCAAGACCGATACCATGTCCTGTTGAGTGAGTGAAGTATTCTCCATATCCACAACTAGCGATATAATCACGAGCGATTTTATCTAATTCTACGCCTGTTTTTCCAGGGCCTGCTGCTTGGCTCACTTTTAATTGAGCTTGCAAGACAACATCGTGAATTTCTTTTAATTGGTCGATGGGTTCACCTACTGCAATCGTTCTAGTCATATCTGACACATAGCCATTGTAGTAGCAACCAAAGTCTAGTGTTACTAAGTCTCCAGTTTCAATCACTTTCGCACTCGCAACTCCGTGAGGCATTGAAGAACGAACTCCACTTGCAACGATTGTATCAAATGAAACTCCTGTCGCACCTAATCCACGCATATAGAAATCTAATTCATTAGCCACTTGGATTTCAGTCACACCTGGTTTGATGAAGTCTAAAATATGTAAAAATGCAGCGTCTGAAATACGGCAAGCTTCACGAATCGTTTGGATTTCTCCAGCATCTTTCACTTCACGAATTTTTTCGACAATGTTTTGTGTTGGAATTAATGCTGTATCAAATGCATCTTCAAAAATTTCTAATTGAGAAACTGTAACATGATCTGCTTCAAATCCTACAAATTTTAAATCATTTTCGCGAATGATTTTTTCAAACGCTGGAACCCAACCTGTTTTGTGTTCAATCACATGAAATCCTTGTGCTTGTTGTTGTGCTTGTTGTGTATAACGAGCATCTGTTACAAAATAAGCATCTTTCAATGTGATTAATGCAAATCCAGTTGTTCCAGTAAAGTTTGCTAAATAACGTAAATTGTATGGACTATAAACAATGAATCCATCAATTTCTAATTCTTTCATGGAATTTCTTACTTTTTCTAAACGTGTCATAAACGATCCCTCCAATGAAAATGGTAACTTTAGTATAACAAAAAAGAGCCTAACAACAAAGTCAGGCTTCTTGATTTTACTCATTTTTAATACTGATTAAACCGTTCTAATCGACGAGATACAATCTCCTCTTTCGATTTCTTCATCCAAAAATCTAATTGCACTTTTAATTGCTCACGTAATTCTGATGCAATTTGTTCATTAGATTTTTTCTTCTCAA
>CAJPNA010000194.1 GCA_905371865.1 uncultured Carnobacterium sp. | reverse complement strand
TAGTTATATGTTAATTCTAATTCATAGTCATCTCCTTCAAAAGCGAGATAAGCGATTGTGAATTTATGTTCTGGGAAGTCTTTTCTTCTTGTTTCTTTAAAACCGAATGCTTCTTCGTAGAAACGAATGCTTTCTTCTAGATTTTCAACACGGACACAAGTATGCAACATTTTTGACATGGTGTGACCTCCTTTATTTATTTTATTTAAGACTAACAAACTCGAATGATAAATACAAGTTTTCAAGACTGTTTCTGTTTAAAAGACAAATGTATATAAATAGTGGAAAATCATTGCGTTCCATTCATTAATTTGGTAGTCTAGGTACATTGAAAAATAAGGAAGTGTCATATGAAAGTAATCAAATTTGGTGGAAGCTCTTTAGCCAATGCCACTCAATTAAGAAAGGTCTTTAATATTGTAAAATCCGATTCAAGTCGTAAAATTGTGGTTGTTTCAGCACCAGGAAAACGTACCTCGGATGATGAAAAAGTAACAGACCTTCTCATCCAATTAGCAACTTCTCATATTGAAGGAAATTATGATGAAGAAGTATTAAAAAAAATCTTAGTCCGTTATAAAGAAATCTGCGATGAATTAGAATTAAAACCAGAAGTGTTTGAACTCGTTCGAATTCATTTTAAAAACTTAAAAGAAAGAAACGACCTATCCTCTGAATATTTAATGGATGCTTATAAAGCAAGCGGAGAAGACTTAAATGCTCGTCTTATCGCTTCTTACTTTAACCAAGAAGGTTTTGCTGCTAAATACGTTGGGCCTCGGGAAGCCAAACTTTGGGTGAGCGATACTCCAGGGGAAGCTCGCGTTTTAGAAGAAAGCTATCATGAATTAGAGTACTTACAACTAACAAATGAAGTGATTGTTTTCCCAGGATTCTATGGGGTAACAAAAGAAGGGAAAATCGTAACGTTCTCTCGTGGAGGATCAGATATTACAGGATCTATTTTAGCCAATGCCGTGAACGCTGAAGAATACGAAAACTTTACAGACGTAGATGCCATTTATGTAGCAAGTCCAAAAATTGTTCATAAACCACTCCCTATCGATGTATTATCTTATACAGAAATGCGTGAGTTATCATACGCTGGTTTTTCAGTATTCCATACAGAAGCACTTCTTCCTTCTATCAAAAAAGGAATCCCGGTACATGTATGTAATACCAACAATCCTGAAGCAAGTGGAACCTACATTATGAAAGGGAAGGTGACTTCTCCAAATGTTATTTCCGGTATTGCAAGCTCACCAGGTTTCGTAAGTATTTACGTGAAGAAATACTTAATGAACCATGAGATTGGTTTCCTTCGTAAAGTATTGACGATTTTTGAAGAAGAAGGCATTTCCATTGAACATATTCCAACGGGAATTGATGATGCGACAATTATCATTCGTGGGGAAGATGCTACCGATGAGCAATTAGAGTCTATTGTAGAGCGATTCTATGCTGAATTAGATGTAGACGAAGCAAGCTTTACACGAGGACTTTGCTTGATTATGTTAGTAGGGGAAGGGATGGTCAACATGGTCGGTACTACTGCTCGTGTGGCTTCAACTCTTGCTCGTACTCAAATCAATATTGAATTATATAACCAAGGGGTATCTGAGGTTTCGATGATGTTTGGTATTTTGGACCAATATGAAAAGAAAGCCATCCGTGCGTTATATGATGAATTTTTCGGTGAAGAAAAAGAATATCAAGTGGTGGAATAATTTTTCCTCTCCATATTAAAATGAAACATTAACGGTTGTAATTAATCAATAGGAAGAGTAGAATATCGAATATATTCTGCTCTTTTTATTTTGAGCGCAGTATTATTGTTTAGAATAGGAGGGACGAAGATGATTCGTTTCTTATTGAAAGATTCCATTCCAAAAAGGATTGCAGCAAGTTTTGCCATTGTGATTTTGGTGGGATCATTACTACTTAATTTGCCGATTTCGCAAATAGCGACCTCACAGGCCACGTATTTTGACCATTTATTTACTACCGTATCGATGGTGTGTGTAACGGGTCTATTTACGCAACCAGTAGCTGAAACGTATAATGTTTTTGGCCAGATTATTTGTATGATTCTGATGCAAATAGGAGGCTTAGGGTTGATGAGTATCATAGCTTTTTTCCTTTATGATTCTGGCAAGAAGATGTCCTTAGTCGATAAATTAGCCCTGCAAGATAGTTTGAATCGAGAAGATGGTCAGGATTTCAAAAAATATTTAGCAACGATTTTTAAATATACTTTCGTTATTGAATTGATTGCAGCAGTTATTCTATCTTTTCGTTTCGTTCCTGAACTAGGAATCGGAAAGGGAATCTTCACAGCATTTTTCTTAGCCATCTCCGCTTTTTGTAATGCGGGATTTGATAATTTAGGTTCAAATAGTCTGATTAACTATGCAACGGATCCACTATTGAATTTAGTCATTGCAGCTCTTATTATTCTTGGTGGGATTGGTTTTTCAGTTTGGTTTGATTTCAAAAACAGTTATTTATCTATGCGAGAATCTACAAAGAGCAAAAAGAAAAAATCATTCTGCCGACGATTGCATTATCATACGAAGATAGTTCTTTGGCTAACTGGGATTATTCTCTTAAGTGGAACGGTTTTAACCATGTTGACGGAATGGAATAATCCAAATACGATAGGTAATCTATCATTTTTAGATAAATTGCTTGTCAGCTTCTTTCAAACAGTGACGATGAGAACGGCAGGATTTGCTTCGATTGATTACACAACAGCGCATCCAACTAGCCTTCTTTTATATTCTATTCAAATGCTAATTGGAGGTTCTCCTGGTGGGACTGCCGGTGGGGTGAAGACGACAACTTTCTTAGTTGTTCTCTTGTTTATTCGCTCAGAAGTATATGACGAGCGTATGATTCAATTTAGAAATCATCGTATTTCTCAAGAATTGGCGAGAAAAGCTTTAACGATTTTTATCCTATTTACTACATTAATTCTAACGAGTGTATTCTTACTCAGCTTAACGGATCCAGATGTTCCATTGTTATATACTTTATTTGAAACTATTTCAGCGGTATGTACAGTAGGAGTAACAGCGAATTTAACACCGACGCTATCTTTTCTAGGAAAAATTGTGATTATGTTGTTGATGTTTATTGGGCGTATCGGACCATTAACGGTTCTGTTAAGTTTTTCAAACAGAAAGAAAAAAACACTCGACATGAAGTATGCAAAAGC
>CAJPNA010000193.1 GCA_905371865.1 uncultured Carnobacterium sp. | reverse complement strand
CTTTATATATTGAATAATAAAAATGAGACTGGGATTCTGCGTACATATCAGATTCCAGTCTCTTTTTTGTATAAGTTAAACGATTATTTTGGTTTTTGAGCAAGCATCGTTACAAAGCGCATACGGATACGATTTCCATGTTCATCCAACTTATGTAATTGTCCGAAATCTTCATTATATTTATGGAAAGTCCAATCTTTGTAATACTCTTTGAGTTCACCAGCTGCAAAGGTCTTTGGAAAATTCACAGGACAAGGGGCATCTGCGGTAGACATCGCTGCGACAATGAGATTATATCCTCCCGGGGCCGTATGAGATTGCATATTTTCAATGACATCTGGAATGCTATCGGCATTTAGAAACATCAAAACCACAGTGGAAATAATGGCGTTGTAGAGACCACCAGGGATATCTGCACTCTCAATATTATAAGGCTCTACGTGAATAGTTAGCTCTTCCTCCTCGGCAATTTGTTGGAGATGGGCTAAACTCATGGATTGAATATCTAAGGCGGTAACCTCAAAGCCTTTTTTGGCTAAATAGAGACTGTTTCTTCCTTGGCCGCTACCAAGGTCGAGGATGGATCCTTTTTCAAATTTTGGAGCAGCTTCAATGACTTCCGAATGAGTTCTTGTTAAGTCGTATTTTTTTGAAAAATAGTCTTCTGGAGTACAGTAGAAAGTTAAATAGCAGCGCAAGTCATCGCTAGCAGGAGAGACCCGGTGCCAAGCTTGAGGTTCAACAAAAGGGATGTCGGACTCTTTTGTAAATAGATGCTCAGAAAGCACACGCCCCTCTTCATCGAGTTCATAAAAGGTCAGGGCTCCTTCTAGAATGGTTAAACGCGCCCAAGTTCCAACTTTTGTATTATGCATTTTTTGAAAGGGTTCTGGTAAAGTACTAGCTGTCCAAATGGGCATTGTTTTATAAGGAATTAAATCGAGGCTCATAAAAAGTCTCCTTTCAGTAGTGATAGGATTATTGTACTAAAAAAAGAGGAGTTGAAAAACTAAAGAGATTTTTGTTATAACTAATAGCTATAGCTAGTGATAGAAAAGCGATAATTGACTAAGGTGTGAATTGTTGCTATCCTAGTTTCATGCTTATAACACACGGTGATGAGGAGAGTAGAAGTGAATCCTTTTTAGAGAGTCTCGGTTTGGTGGAAAGAGATATTGGTTGCAACTTTGAAGATGGCCTTTGAGTGTTAATTGTCGAATTGTTAGGCAATTACGGGAAAGCCCGATACAGCTTCTCGTTAAACAGTCATACTGTTTAACAGATGGAGATAGGATTTGTGAGAATGCTATGAACAAAGGTGGTAACACGGGAATTGAGCTCGTCCTTTGCTAACTTATGTTAGTAGGAGGGCGATTTTTGTTTGCTTAAAAGAAAGGAGAACACATGATTAAATTAGAAAATATTGATGTGACTTTTAAACAAGGCGCAAAAGTAGTCAATGCAGTAAAAAATGTATCTTTAGATGTGGAATCAGGAGATATTTATGGAATTATCGGCTATAGTGGCGCTGGAAAAAGTACGCTAGTGAGAACCATTAATCTTCTTCAACGTCCTACAAAAGGGAATGTAGTGGTAAACGGTGTCGATTTACTACAGCTAAAACCGAAAGGACTACGTGAAGCTCGTAAAAAAATTGGAATGATTTTCCAACATTTCAATTTGATGAATACTTTATCCGTATTTGATAATGTGGCTTTTCCATTAAAAAAATCAGGGAAAACCAAATCAGAAATTGAAGAAAAAGTACTATCCTTATTAGAATTAGTAGGGTTAGAAGATAAGGTCAACAGTTATCCTCGTCAACTGTCTGGGGGACAAAAACAACGTGTCGCGATCGCAAGAGCGTTGGCCAATGACCCAGATGTATTGCTTTGTGATGAGGCAACAAGTGCGCTAGATCCTAAAACAACTTATTCAATTTTGGAATTACTGAAGAAAGTAAATGTTCAATTAGGCATTACAATTGTCATCATCACGCATGAGATGCAAGTTGTAAAAGAAATTTGTAATAAAGTAGCAGTTATGGAAGAGGGAGAAGTGATTGAACAAGGAAGCGTTCTTGAAATCTTTACAAATCCTGAACGTGACTTAACGAAAGACTTCATCGATACAGCTACTCATATTAACCAAGGAATTGAAACAGTGCTTTCGCATGAACAGTTATTAAATCTGAAAGAAGGCGACTACTTAGTGAAGATTTCATTTGTAGGAGCTTCGACGGGAGAACCATTAATCACAAAACTATCTACTCAATTCCAAGTGGCAGCCAACATCTTGTTTGCCAATGTTGAGATTATTCAAGAGACGCCAGTAGGAACGCTATTAGTGGGACTATCTGGAGAAAAATCTGGGATTGAAAATGCACTTTCTTATATCAAGGAACAAGGTGTTTCTGTTGATGTCCTAGAAGAATCAAAGGGAGGTGCTTAGGATGAATGTATTAGCACTGATAGATTTTCAATCATGGTTTCCAAATATTAATGCTAAAGTTTGGGAAGAAATTCAAAAAGCGACGATTGATACATTAATAATGGTAGGAATATCTGGTTTCATCGCTGGAGTTCTAGGGATTGCCTTAGGTGTGACATTAGTGGTGACACGTGAGGGGAATATTCTTGAAAACAAACTAGTGTATTTAATACTAGATAAAATCGTGAATGTATTCCGTTCGATACCATTTATTATTTTAGCGATGTTATTAATTCCGTTTACTCGCTTTATTATCGGAACAACCATTGGTATTCCGGGGGCAATCGTTCCTCTAGTAGTAGCAACAGTTCCGTTCTTCTCTCGTCAGGTGCAGCTAGCCTTAACCGAGGTAGATAAAGGGGTTATTGAAGCTAGCGTTGCGATGGGATGTACTCCACTTGAAATTATTTTCAGAGTGTACTTAAAAGAAGGTCTACCAAGTTTAATTCGTGCAGGGTCATTAACAATCATTAGTTTAATCGGATTAACGACTATGGCTGGAGCATTCGGTGCCGGTGGAATCGGGAACGTAGCTATTTCCAGAGGATATAATCGATTCCAAGGAGACGTTATCGTTGTATCGACACTTATCATGCTTATCGTGGTATTTATCTGCCAAGCAATTGGGGACTTCTTAGAAAAGAAAGCCACGAAATAAAAGAATGTGAGGAAAAGCGGTTAGAAACGAATCACTGGACCGAAACGCCGGAAGGAACGTGAAACGTTCTGCGGACGTTTCGGGAAGTGGACGTCGTT
>CAJPNA010000192.1 GCA_905371865.1 uncultured Carnobacterium sp. | reverse complement strand
GCAACTTCTGCATCTCCATAATCAATAATATCCATTGTATTTAATGACATTTTCAAGCCAATTCCATGCTCCGATTCTCTAGGAGACCCAAATACTAGCCCAAAAATAAAATCTGGTTCGTCATCTTCTGATAATAGATGTATTCCAAGTAATTCTAAAGGGATTCTTTCGCCAAATTCGTTAAAAACTTTCTCTTCTGCTTTATAAAACCACACTCCTGATTTTTCTAACAGTTGATGTATTTTTGTTTGATAACTGTTTGGAAGATTCGTTGCAAATTCAGATATTTCTAAATCATCTGATACCTCTAACCATACTTTTCTAATTGCTTCTGGAATCGTTACATATGTACCGAAATTTTGATCTAACACTATTTTAAACTCATTCATATGTTTCTCCTTTAACTATTTATTCTCTTTTTTATTCTTAATAAAGACGATGATCACTATACAAATCACTAACCCTGTAGCTGCTGGTTTAACGAGTGCCATTCCATTTTCTCCACTAGAAAGGATACTATGGACGACCTTTAGTACAGCTCCAGCGATTACAACCCATAATAATTGTCCCCATTTTCGATTCCAAGTAGTATAAATCAAAAGAATAAAGAATAATAAAATCAATGTACAAACCACTATTTTCTCAGTTGTCCAACCACTCGTTAAATAATTCTTTTCGAACTCTAAGAATAAATGAACCTGTTCATCCACCACTTCTGGTTTTGGAAACCAAAACATACTCGTAAATAAGCAGAAAATCGACAGAAATAGAATCGAAAATGATTGTTTATAAGCACCAATAACAATTGGGATTATAAACAATGGTCTAATATACCAACTGAGAATATTTTGGTGTCTTGAAAAAGCCCATGTAAAAAAATCTCGATTTGTAAAAAACATATAAATCAATACTACTGTTGAAATCGCAAAACATAATCCCATTATTCTATCTAATTTTTTAATTTTCATTCTCTATCTCCATTAATTCAAAAACTTATTTATCTTATTACAAAATCATTTGTAATGACGCTTCTTCTATCTTTCAAGTGTCCCATTCAGCAAACCCTGTGCCATTCTCACCACATACAACTCTTCATCTTCATGAACGAGCTTGCTTAGTAATTCGTGAGCCCGAGCCGCATCGCCTTTAATGGTGGCATTCAAGGCTTGATAGTAGATGATTTCTAACTGTGGATACTTGAATTCATTCGTCAAAGTTTCGAAGTAGTCGTTACTCTCATGCGCTATGGTTAAGTCATAGAGAGCCACACTTACTTGTTCGGTTTTCTTGGCTAATTTCGGTTCTGTAATTGTCAGCTCGTTAAGCAGTACATCCAGTTCTTCTCGGCTTAACTCCGGTTGACTCAAAACGACTGAACGAATTAAATAGCTTTCCAAAATATCCTTAAATTGCGGCTTAAGTCCCTCCAATTCCAAGGCTTCTTTGGCTTTTTGAACCGCTGTTTCAAATCCCCCCGTCATGTAGGCGTAAGAGACTTCTGTCGTTTTTGCATCTACCTGAAGTGCTGCTCTTTTGGCCGTTTTATTGAACTCGATATATTGTTTCCACGATGCTAAATCTAAATCCACGTGAAGTAATTTAGCTACATTGCCTAAATACCACTTATTGATCAGTTGGATCCCCAATAATAATCCTGCGAAAATCACTAGGACGCCCACTGTTTGAAGAAGCGTATCGCTTATCACCACTGCGACACAAAGAATCAAAATCATTGCTACAATTCCTGCACCTCTAGTATACAGTGTGTATTTTTTTCGTACTGCTTGATAATCCATGTGATTCCTCCAAGCTCTCTCATTGCCACTTAAAAACTACTTGTCTAGGCTTTGATTGTGGCAATATCATTTTAAAAACTATCCGAATCCATTATCTCATGTTCACCATTTTGCTTCAATGACTTCGGAAAAGTGAATTAATAGCTCCCATATCCAGAGTTAGTATTTTCCCTCGTAATACTTGTTAATCATAATCATTAGGATTGGAGAACACGCTAACGAAATAGTTAACAACGTTGCAGGTAAGTACGCCTGTACTTCAATACAGACAACTGCAATAATTCCCATTAGGAGCATAAGTACCGATGCCATCGTTGCATTTACTTTGTCTCTGATTTTTTCATTTCGCTCATCATTCACACTAATGCTATAATCACGGTCCGTTTCTAATAGTCTTTGGTGAGTGAGTTGCACATATGAAACAGATACGCTGATGGCAAAAACAAAAGTCAACAGCACTTTGATAGCTCCATTCAAATTAAGAGTCCACGATAGAATCAAACTACAAAGTCCGATTACAAATCCTAAATACCAGATTTTATTAGTCTTCATTTTTCATCCTCCTCATAAATAAATACCTCTTCAATCGATACATCAAAGAACCTAGCTATCTTAAATGCCAAGATAATGGACGGGTTGTATCTTCCGTTTTCTAAAGATCCCACCGTCTGCCTTGAAACTTCAAGCGCATTCGCCAGCTCTTCTTGCGTAATTCCTTTTGCTTTTCGAATTTCTTCCAGTCTATTCTTCACATTCAATCACCTCTCTAGATGGAAAGTTTACTTTACATACAATATAATTATTTTCTAACAAAATGTCAAGTTCGCTTTCCATGCAGAATCCAAAAAAACCGGAGCCCTTTGACGGGACCCGAACTTTGTATTCTATTTAATAAAATGTAATAGCATTTGAAACATCTAATTCTGTATGTATCCTAAAATAATTTTGTAAAATTTCATATTCTGTATATTAATCTTATCAGCCCCTTCTGTAAAATCATCGTAAGGATATACTCTTGTATCTTCAAACAACTCATGAAATTGATCCATCAGTCCTACATATACTTTTTTAGAATAACAAAGAAATGTTGGATTGTTTTTAAATTGATCTCCGGTTATATCAATAATTGTATTATCCTCAAGAATTAGCCACATATGAGATTGTATTTCTTCAGAATTCATACTACGATAAGTTCCGCTAATTTCAGACGAATAGATACCATTCTCAAAAAGATATTTAGCTAACAAACTGCTTACTATTCCACAACATCCGTTTGGAAATCTGTTCAAAATCTGACTTTCCTTAAACTCCCCTTCATTTTTAGCACATTCTATGGCTCTTCTAAATTCTGTTACTAAAGAATAAATATTTTTATCCATTTAGAACCTCCTTTCAAATCCATATTTATCGTCTGTATTCTTTTGAAATATAATTTACAGAATTTTTTTCATAAATATTATTAT
>CAJPNA010000191.1 GCA_905371865.1 uncultured Carnobacterium sp. | reverse complement strand
GAAATATGGGATTAATGAAAGCCGTTGAGAAATTCGACCACACGAAAGGATTCAAATTCTCGACTTATGCGACATGGTGGATTCGTCAAGCGATTACACGTGCTATTGCAGACCAAGCGCGTACAATTCGTATTCCAGTACATATGGTTGAAACAATCAACAAATTAGTACGTGTTCAAAGACAACTATTACAAGATTTAGGACGCGAACCTACACCGGAAGAAATTGGAGCAGAAATGGATTTACCAACTGAAAAAGTTCGTGAAATTTTAAAAATCGCTCAAGAACCAGTCTCTCTTGAAACTCCAATTGGGGAAGAAGACGATTCACATTTAGGTGATTTCATCGAAGACGACAATGCAACAAGCCCAGCTGATCATACAGCATACGCATTGTTGAAAGAGCAACTTGATGAAGTTCTTGAACAATTAACAGACCGTGAAGAAAACGTACTTCGCTTACGTTTTGGTCTTGATAAAAACGGTGAAATCCGTACATTAGAACAAGTAGGGCAAGTATTCGGAGTTACTCGTGAACGTATTCGTCAAATTGAAGCGAAAGCATTACGTAAATTACGCCACCCAAGTCGTTCTAAACAATTAAAAGATTTCTTAGATTAAGAATTGAGTATGAGAAGCAGTCTTTAAGGATTGCTTCTTTTTTGTTTGCAATTTTTATGAAATCTCTATTATTTTCATGAAAAAAGGTTTAAATCTAGTGAATAATTTGGTAAACTAACAAATGTGGCAATTGAGAATGGTTATCAATTAGAAAAGAGAGAACATGAAAAGAGTTAGTTATTTATTTATATTATTACTTATATTAAGCATTATCTCACTCTCTGTTGGAGCTTCCAGCTTCTCTTGGATGGAATTTTTTAATGGAGGAGAGAGCGCAACACAACTGTTTTGGCAATCAAGATTTCCTAGATTGTTGAGTATTTTATTGTCAGCTTCTGCAATGAGTGTATCGGGTTTATTGATGCAGACGATCACTCAAAATGAGTTTGCTTCGCCAAGTACGATTGGTACAGTTGACGCCGCAAAACTGGGATTGATGATGAGTTTATTATTATTCCCATCTCCTGGACTGTTAGAAAAGATGGCGACATCGTTTGTGTTTGCAATTGCCTTCTCGGCCCTTTTTATCACATTACAGCACCATTTATCATTGAAACAAAAATGGATGATTCCTTTAATTGGGTTGATTTTTGGTGGTGTGATTGGAGCCTGCACTCAATTTATTGCGTATCAATTTCAGCTTGTACAGAGTTTATCGTCATGGATGCAAGGTTCATTTTCAATGATTCAAACCAATCAGTATGAATGGCTGTATTTATGCTTATTTGTTTTAGTACTTAGTATTATTTTTGCCCAATACTATACGGTAGTCAGCATGGGGGAAGATATTAGTCGAAATCTTGGCGTTCCAGTCAAGCGAATGGAGTCATTAACATTAGTGCTTATTGCGCTAACGACGAGTGTAACGATGATTACAGTGGGAAGCTTACCGTTTATTGGGGTGATTGTTCCAAATATCGTCCGTATGCGATTTGGGCCTCAAATGAAAGTATTAGTGCCACTGACAATGCTAGTTGGTGCCTGTCTTGTTTTAACTTGTGACATTATCGCACGAATGGTCATTGCTCCTTATGAGATTTCCGTAAGTATCATCTTAAGTATTCTTGGGGCCGCACTCTTTATTTTCCAAGTGATTCGCCTGGAAAAGAAAGGAGGAGACCTATGAAAAAGAAAACAAGAATCTTTTTAGGCATCCTTTCTATTATTGTTGTGTTACTAGTAGTAGCGTATCTACTGATACCATCGAAAAATAGTACAACTGTTTCAAATTTTATTTTACAACGACGATTATTAAAACTACTGGTTATGGTGATTGTATCTTGTGCAATCCCAATCTCGACGATTAGCTTTCAAACCGTTGTGCAAAATCGATTTTTAACGCCGGGTGTGTTAGGAATTGAGAGCCTATTTGTCTTTATTCAAAGTGGACTATATTACTTTGAAAGTTTAGTAGGGCTAAAAGTAGAACAGTCAGCCCTTATTTATGCTGTTACAATTACTATTCAGATAATGCTGTTACTGTTATTAATGAACGTCTCTAAAGGAATGCTTCTTTCTAATTTTAAAGTGTTATTGTTACTGACAATGGCATTTTCGATACTTCTTAGAAATGCAAGTACATTCTTACAAGTATTAATGGATCCAAATGAATTTGATAAACTCCAAAGCTCTCTTTATCCTTCATTCCAAAAGATGAATGCACAACCAATATTGATATTCGGAGCTCTAGTATTATTTGGCTTGTTAATGATAGTGTTCTTTAAATTAAGGCATAAGCTCGATGCTCTTCATTTAGGATTAGATGGGGCTAAAATGTTAGGGATCAATACAAAACGTCTTAGTAATGTAGTGATTGTTATTGTGATTATTATGACGAGTCTGTCTACGATTCTAGTAGGGCCACTTCAATTTTTAGGTTTTATGATTGCGAATTTAACCTATCAACTGACAAAAGAATACAAACACGGCGTATTATGGCTATTTTCGACTATTTTAGGGCTTGTAATTGTACTTTCGGCTCAATTGATTGTTGAGAGAGTATTTCTTCTTACAATTCCTATAAGCGTATTTATTGAGGGAATTGGTGGAGTATTGTATTTAATCTTATTAGTGAAAGGAGAGAAGCCTGGTGCAACTTAAAGGTGTTACTAAAAAATATCGACATCCAGTTGTTGATTATGTGGATTTAGAAGTGTCAAAACAGCGACTGACTGCCTTTATAGGACCAAATGGTGCTGGAAAATCAACGCTTTTAGGGATGATGAGTCGGCTTCTTCCTAAAGACGAAGGATTTATATTTATCAACGGTCAAGAAGTTGAAGCATGGAACTCAACAGAATTAGCAAAAGAACTCGCTGTTTTAAAACAAAATCAGCAGGTACATGTCAGTATGACGGTAGAAGAATTTGTTCGCTTTGGTCGTTTCCCTTACACAAAAGGAAAAATAACCAAAGAGGACGAGCGTATCGTAGAAGAGGCGCTCGTGAATACAAATCTTACCTCTTTTAGAACGCAGGACATTGGAACTTTATCTGGAGGGCAGTACCAACGAGCGCTAATTGCGATGGTTTTAGCTCAGGATACAGAATGGATTTTACTGGACGAACCATTAAATCATCTCGATTTAAAGCAAGCGTATGAAGTAATGAATTTATTGCGATTCTTAGTCAACGAAAAAGAAAAATCGATTGTGATTGTGATGCATGA
>CAJPNA010000190.1 GCA_905371865.1 uncultured Carnobacterium sp. | reverse complement strand
AGTCGAATAACAAACAGCAATCCATCCATCACTTTTGGTAGGGTGGATTGTTTATTTTTTATACAATATTAGAAAAATGAACCTTTTTATGATACTCTAGATAAGTATAAATTTTAAAGAAAGCAAAGGGGGCCTTTGGATGATAGAGCTGATTGCAACAGTTGAATCGATCCAACAAGCAAAAGATTTGCTTGAAGCAGGCGTGGATACGATTTATTTCGGGGAAGACCAATTTGGACTTCGCCTTCCAATGTCGTTTACACGTGAAGAACAAAAAGAATTAACCGAATTAGCACACCAATATGGAAAAAAAGCGAGTGTCGCGGTAAATGCGATTTTTCATAATGAAGGAATTGCGCTCGTTCCTGAATATTTAACTTTTTTAAAGGAAATTGCTGTGGATAACATTGCGGTAGGAGATCCAGGAGTGGTTCAAATTATGAAAAATCCTGAGTATTCGATTCCGTATCGTTATGATGCTGCCGTATTAGTGACAAGTAGTCGACAAGTTAACTTCTGGGGAAAACGTGGTGCCGTTGGTGCGGTGCTTGCGCGTGAAATTCCTCGTGAAGAGATGAAAATCTTGGCAGCAGGTGTAGAAATTCCAATTGAGGTTCTTGTTTATGGAGCAACTTGTATCCATCATTCAAAACGTCCACTTTTAAATAACTATTTCAATTATATTGAGAAAAAAGAATCGGTTGAAAAACGCCGTGGTCTTTTTGTGTCAGAACCAGCAGATGATGATTCTCACTATTCCATCTACGAAGATGTGAATGGAACCCATATTTTCGCGAATAATGATGTGTCACTAGCACCGTATTTGTTAGAACTAACAGAAATGGGCATCCCGCAATGGAAGCTAGACGGAGTATTGGCTCCTGGGGAAAACTTTGTTGAAGTGGCAAAATTATTCGTGAATGCTCGTAATGAAATCGAAGCAGGAACATGGACTACTGAAAAGAGTGCCAGTCTTGAATTACAAGTTCGTGCCCTTCATCCAGAGGTTCGTGGTCTTGAAGCAGGATTTTACTTATTAAATCCAGAAGATGTGAAATAGGAGAGAGTCTAATGGGAAGAAAGATATTGAAAAAACCTGAAGTACTTGCTCCAGCGGGTACTCTTGAAAAATTAAAAACAGCTATTTTATACGGAGCGGACGCAGTTTTCCTTGGTGGGGAAGCGTACGGGCTTCGTAGCCGTGCTGGGAACTTTGACTTTGCGGAAATGAAAGAAGCCGTTGATTTTGCTCATGCACATAATGCAAAAGTATATATCGCAGCCAACATGGTGACACACGAAGGAGACGAAAAAGGAGCGGGAGAATTCTTCCGTACCGTTCGTGATATCGGAATCGATGCAGCCATTATTAGTGACATGGCCTTAATGGATATCTGTGCCTCAGAAGCGCCAGGATTACCTATCCATTTATCAACACAATCTTCAGCAGCCAACTACGAAACGCTCAACTTCTGGAAAGACGAAGGATTAGAACGTGTCGTATTAGCGCGTGAAGTTTCAATGGACGAAATCAAAGAAATGCAAGAAAAAGTGGATGTAGAAATCGAAGCCTTCATCCACGGCGCAATGTGTATTTCTTATTCAGGACGTTGTGTATTATCAAACCACATGGTGCATCGTGATGCTAACCGTGGTGGATGTGCGCAATCATGTCGCTGGAAGTACGGTCTATTCGATATGCCATTTGCCGGCGAAAAGAATATGGTCGGTGCTGGCGAAGAAGGGATCGAAGAGAAATTCTCGATGAGTGCCGTTGACTTAGCAATGATTCAAAACTTACCAGACTTAATCGAAGCTGGTGTAGATAGCTTGAAGATTGAAGGGCGTATGAAATCAATCCACTACGTTTCAACAGTATCGAACGTTTACCGTGCAGCAGTAGATTCTTACTGCGAAGATCCAGATAACTATGTATGTAAACAAGAATGGATTGACGAGTTATGGAAAGCAGCGCAACGTGAGTTAGCAACTGGTTTCTACTACCAAATTCCAACCGAAGAAGAACAATTATTTGGCCCACGCCGTCAAATTCCTCAATATGCGTTCGTTGGACAAGTACTTGAATATGATCCAGAAACTCAAATGGCTACCGTTCAACAACGGAACAACTTTAAAGTCGGAGACCAAATCGAGTTCTACGGACCTGGAATGCGTCATCACGAAGAAGTATTAACTCAGTTGTGGGATGAAAATGGGGAAGAAATCGAAGCAGCTCCTCATGCCATGATGATTTGTAAAATGAAAGTAACGGAACCAGTAAAACCGTTAGATATGATTCGTAAACGTCGTTAAGATGAATTTTGAATAGAAAGAAGGAATGTAAATGTCATTACCAAATTGCCCTAAATGTGGTTCAGAATACACATATGAAGATGGCGTATTATTAGTGTGTCCAGAATGTGCGTATGAATGGGAACCAGGTTCAGAAGTAGAAGAAGGTCCTGTAGCCATCGATTCAAACGGAAATAAATTACAAGACGGGGATACTGTAACAGTCATCAAAGACTTGAAAGTAAAAGGCGCTCCGAAAGATATTAAGCAAGGGACACGTGTGAAGAATATTCGTATCGTGGAAGGCGATCATAATATCGATTGTAAGATAGACGGCTTCGGCGCAATGAAACTTAAATCTGAGTTTGTTAAAAAGATTTAATGGGAGTCCCGTAGGGACTTTCAAAAAGCTCCCCCTAGAATTTTTATAGTTGTTATAATAGCGATACCGGATTGAGCTATGGTCTCAATCTCTACCAAGCTTCAAACTGACTCTACGGGTTTCACCCTAGAGTCAGTAATTCACATTGGGTATGAACTCGCTATTATAACTACTATAAATCTAGGGGGCTTTTTTTCGTCCCTCGACTTAGTGAACTTTAACAAACTTAGTAATAAGTTTTATTGCTTCTCGTAAAGAGAAGGGCTTCGGAGTGTGTTGAGCCTAGGTCTTACGCCTACCAAGCCTCAAAGATTCTCTAGAAAATCAATTTTCAAAAGAATCTAATTCGCATCGGTTACTAGTCGCTATTGTTGTTATTATAGAATCCAAAGGGCTTTTTCTGTAGTCCCTCGAGAAAACCGGAACTTTATACATGCTCATATTAAGTTTCTTGCTTCTCAGTAAGAGGATCGGATTCGGCTTTGTAGTGTTTTTTCGAGGTGGAATAGTTTAAAATGGAAGTTGCTAGTAAGGAGTGATGTTATGGAAAAAAGAACGATGGGGCAAGAACGGTTGAGTGCATTTATTGATGCGGTGATTGCCATTATTATGA
>CAJPNA010000189.1 GCA_905371865.1 uncultured Carnobacterium sp. | reverse complement strand
GACATAAATAAAGGAGGCTGTGTCTAAAATGAAACTTATCGATATTACTAATTCTCACTCTCAACTTGTCAATGAACAGTTAGCTAACACGGACGCTTTCTATATCAAAGTATACTCTCTTGGCCAAACAACTGTTTTCTATGCTGACGCTGCCACTCACCGTGATATTGTTATCTTAAATAAAAAAAGACGCATCAAAGATGTTGAAATTGAATTTGTCGTTCATCGTTTGTTCCATATGGAACCTGATGGCCTTGATATTATCCATGCAGATAACTTTGTTGAAATTAGTATTCCAGTGGAGAAAAAAAGGCCCTCTTTTAATTAAAGAAAGCAATTAAAACCACTAATGAAACAACTTCATGAGCAGTACTCTTTATATATACAACAAAAAAAGACCATATATGGTCTTTTTTTGTTGTATTAGATTCCAACCATGTCTAAATAGAGGCGATGTGAATAACTGTCTGTCATCCCTGAGATAAAGTCTGTTGCTAAAAGAAGGCGTAAGTATAATTTTTCTACTTCACTCTTCCCTTTGGCAAAATAATGATACGAGCGTTTCTGACTTTCAGAAATGATACCAATCTTCTTCAATTCTACATAATCTAATTGACGATTCGTGTCATATGCTACTAAAGAAGGCACAAAACTATCTAATAAATAGGTTAACGTCGTATAGCCTGCGATTTCTAAACGGAGGATTCCTTTATTGTCATAAATTCTTTCTTCAGATAGTTTTCGAAGAATGACATATAAATCTTCAGCCCAAGAATTCTTAAACAAATCTTGGTTAAACATTCCTGCCATAATTTCATCATAATGATTCACAAAATTATGACGGGCTCCATCGATTAATTTATCGCGCAAGTCCACAAAGAAGCGATTCACACTAAAGACTTCTTCGTCAATAGTTGTCAATAATTCACGAGTATGTACTGAGTGAGGCGATTGGTATGCATCATTACTTAAATTCTCTAGCAAGAACTCTCGCACATCTCTAAAAGATATCACGCCTTTTCCAATGGCATCTTCCATATCTGCTACTAAATAAGCAATATCGTCGGCTGCTTCCAAAATATAGGTCAGTGGATGTCGATTAGTGCCCGTACCCGTAATTTTTGTTACTGTTTTAAACGCTTCTTCTTCTGAATAGAAATACCCAACTTTCTTAGAAGTTATTTCCTTTGTTTTTTTATGAGAAGAGGGGTAAGTATATTTTAAAATAGTATTTAAAGTAGCCACTGTTAAATCCAAGCCTTCAAATTTCCCTTTGAAATCATGAAGTTTCGAAACAATGCGTAGGGATTGAGCATTCCCTTCAAACCGGTAAAAATCATTTACATACGGACTTGATAAAAACTCATCCGCAACATCGCTTCGTTCTCTCAAGATATTTGGAAGAATTTTCTTAAACCATTGACGGATAATATCTTCTCCAAAATGTCCATACGGAGGGTTGCCTAGATCATGAACTAAACTCGCACATTCAACAATCTTCAAGACATCTTCTTGTCTATCAATCATTTCTTGGCGACTACTATCCGGCTGCTTTTTAACTTCTTCCTGTAAAAGAATCACAATTTCTTTAGCAAGAGATCTGGCTACCATAGCAACTTCTAATGAGTGCGTCAACCTCGTATGGATAAAATCAAGCCTTTCCAGCGGAAAAACCTGCGTTTTATCTTGCAAGCGTCTAAAAGCCGGACTCGTTACAATCCGTTTGTAATCATCATCAAATTCATTGCGATGAGTTGCTTTTTTCCCAGAAATACGTTTTGTTGATAATAATTTAGACCATTCCATACATCATACCCCTTCCATTACCTCTTGTCATTATACCAAAAGTTCGTCCGCCTTTGGAATTTTGCGCATTTGGTTGAGATAAACTGTGATACAAATTATGAATGAAATGAAATCCGAAACAGGTCCTGAGAAAATAAGTCCATCCACTCCGAACAATGTTGAAAGAAGAAGCATCACTGGAAGTAGAACAAATAATTGACGTGTCAGAGATAAAATTGCCCCTAATTTTGCTTTTCCAATCGCTGGGAAAAATGTTGTCACAATAATAGTTATCCCATTAATGAAAGTGAAGAATAAGTAAGCACGCGCATATCGAACGCCAAATTCATAATAGAGAGCGTCCCCGCTTCCAAACATTTGAATGAGTTGGAGTGGGAAAACTTCGAATAGTATCCATAGTATTGTCGATAAAATCAAAGTCACTTTTAATAGCAAGTTCATTGTTTCATGGACACGTGAATATTTCTTTGCACCATAGTTAAATCCTAAAATCGGTTGTGCTCCTTGATTTAACCCGATCACAACTGCAATGAAAATAACGAATATTTTACTTACAACACCCCCAACTGCAATCGGAATATCACTACCATAAACCGATTGTGCACCATACGTACGAAGTAAGTTGTTCGATGTGATTTGAACAATAGTCGCAGAAATTTGGAAGATGAAAGAGGTTAACCCAAGAGACGCAATGACTTTTACATCTTCAAAGGATAATTTAAAATCACCTTTCTCAAAATGAACCGATCTAAACCGTGGAATGTACGCCACCAACACGAGCGCCGAAACAATTTGACTAATTACCGTTGCCCAAGCTGCTCCAGCAATCCCCATATTAAATCCAAAGATAAATAAAGGATCTAACACTGTATTTAGCAAAGCTCCTATAATAATCGCCATCATCGAGTAAGTGGCTCTACCATCTGCACGAACGAGTGGATTAAAACCAACTGAAAACATAAAGAATGGAATCCCGAGCGCTGTAATGCCAGCATATTCACTGGCATACCCTAAAATTTGATCGGTTGCACCAAATAAATTCAGTAAAGGTTGCAAGAACAAGAGTACAATGCTCATAATCATTAATCCAGCTGTTAAAAGTAACACAACTGCCGTTCCTGCCACTTCACGCGCATGTTTATCTTCCTTTCGTCCTAGCGCCAAGTTAAAGTTCGAAGCTGCACCAATTCCTACCATTAATCCAATCGCCATACAGATTGTCGTAATTGGAAAAGCAATATTTGTAGCCGCATTCCCTAAATACCCTACCCCTTGTCCAATAAAAATTTGGTCAACGATATTATAGAGGGCGTTTACCACATTTGCGACAATCGCAGGAATCGCCATTTTCCGAACCAATGTACTAATTTTTTCAACCCCTAACGGATTTTGTTTTTCTTCAACTACCATTCAAACTCTCCTTTTCAATCAGTTATATATACGCATAAAAAAAGTCCCTCCACACTCGGAGAGATCTACCAATACTTTTATCTTAACTTTGCAA
>CAJPNA010000188.1 GCA_905371865.1 uncultured Carnobacterium sp. | reverse complement strand
TTTCTGGTTCTATTCCAGAAGGGACAACAACCATTCGTATGGATTTTGGTTATACACCTTTAGGAACGATTACCGTAGGAGGAGTTGAACTAAAAATTCCAGAAGGTTCAACTGCAAATAGAATTTATATCACAATTCAATAGGAGAGATTCAGTGAATTTACCAAATAAATTAACCATAATGAGAATCTTCATGATTCCTGTGTTTATCGTTCTCATGTGCTTGCCAAGTGAAATGTTTGGTGGGATGACTTTTTTAGGTTCACAAATTAGTATTGTTCACTTCTTGGCAATGATTATTTTTGCGGTAGCTAGTTTTACAGATTATCTTGATGGCTATTTAGCGCGTAAATACAAATTAGTGACAAATTTTGGGAAATTTGCTGATCCTTTAGCAGATAAAATGTTAGTGATGACAGCGTTTATCATGCTTGTTTCATTTAACTTAGCCCCTGCTTGGATAGTTAGTATCATTGTTTGTCGTGAATTAGCGGTAACAGGTCTACGACTATTACTAGTAACGGATGGAGAAGTGATGGCGGCAGCTTGGCCAGGAAAAGTGAAGACTGCCACTCAGATGTTGGCGATTATTTTTCTATTGACGGATGATTTGTTCTTTAAGGCATTTGGACTTCCAATTGGGCAAATCTTATTATATAGTTGTTTAGTATTTACAATCTATTCAGGTGTGGATTATTTTGTAAAGAATCGACATGTATTTGCGGATTCATTTACTAAAACAGAATAACAATTGAAGCCTGAAACATTGTTTTAGGCTTTTTATTTTTACTAAAAAGAGTGTAAGGAAGGCGAGAAAATGAATGCGGAAATTATAGCAGTCGGAACTGAACTACTTATGGGTCAAATTGTAAATACGAATAGCGCGTATTTAGCTCAAGAATTGGCGAAAAATTCGATTCCAACATACTATCAACAAGTAGTTGGCGATAATGAAGAAAGAATGTATGAAGCGATTGAATTGGCTGCTTCAAGAAGTGATTTGATTATTCTCTCTGGCGGACTGGGGCCAACAACAGATGATATCACCAAACAAGTATTGGCTCGCTTTTTAGAAGTGCCACTAGTTGAAGATGAAAAAGCTCTTCAAAAAGTCATTGAGTTTCATGTGCGTTCTCATCGGGATATGAGTGAAAATAATCGTAGACAGGCATTAGCCTTTGAAGGCGGAACGGTTTTTAAAAATCATAATGGACTTGCAGTAGGGTGCGGTTTTGAAAAAGATGGTCGTCAATTCATTGTTTTACCTGGACCACCAAATGAATTGAAAATGATGATGCAGAAGGAAATATTACCTTTCTTACGTAAGAAAGTGGGCAAAGTGGATTTATTCGAATCGCGTTATTTACGCTTCTTTGGAATTGGAGAGTCTCGCTTAGTGACCATCTTAGAAGATTTAATCGAAGAACAAACAAATCCAACGATTGCGCCATATGCTGGTAAATTCGAAGTGATGCTTCGTTTAACGGCTAATGGAAAAACAGAAGAAGAGTGTACCGAGCTTCTTGATGGTATGGAATTACTCATCCAATCTCAAGTAGGGGAATACTTTTATGGATACGGGGACCACAATACATTACAAGAAGTCACTGTTGATTTACTAAAAGAATCAGGTCTTACGATTGCTTGCGCTGAAAGTTTAACGGGTGGATTGTTTGCAGCAAGTGTCGTGGCGTTCGAAGGAAGCTCCTCTTACTTCCAAGGCGGCACAGTCGCTTATCAAAGAGAATCTAAAGAAACGCAACTAGGAATTGATAGCACCTTGCTCAATCAATACGGTATGGTCAGTGCAGAATGTGCTAAAGCCATGGCTGAGCAAGCAAGACTTCATTATCAAAGTGATTTAGGAATTTCATTTACGGGAGTCGCAGGGCCAAGTGAAATGGAAGGAAAAGAAGTTGGTACGATTTTCGTCGCATTAGCTTCTCAAACAAACGTTGAAGTTCTTGAATTACACCTTGCGCGTAATCGTAACGATAATCGTGAATTCGCGGTACAACATGGATGGAATTTACTCAGAAAATATTTATTAAAACATGTTCGAGCAAGATAAGAACAAATGTTCGCATATTGCTTGCGCATAGAATAGAACATAGTGTACAATATGTTTGACTTAAAATTCGTGGAGGAATTAAAACATGGCAGAAAATGAAAATCGTCAAAGAGCATTGGAAGATGCGCTAAAGAAAATTGAAAAGAGCTACGGTAAAGGTGCCGTAATGAAATTAGGAGAAAAAGTAGATACACAAATTCAAACAGTATCTTCAGGGTCTCTTGCATTAGATATCGCATTAGGCGTAGGTGGATTCCCACGTGGACGTATCATCGAAGTATACGGACCAGAATCTTCAGGTAAAACAACTGTTGCACTTCATGCTGTTGCAGAAGTGCAAAAACGTGGTGGAGTAGCAGCGTTTATCGATGCTGAGCATGCTCTAGATCCAGAATACGCAAAAGCTTTAGGCGTAAACATTGATGAATTATTATTATCTCAACCAGATACAGGGGAACAAGGATTAGGAATTGCAGATGCGTTAGTATCATCAGGAGCGGTTGACATTGTGATCGTTGACTCAGTTGCTGCTTTAGTTCCACGTGCTGAAATCGATGGCGACATGGGACAATCTCACGTAGGGCTTCAAGCTCGTTTAATGTCTCAAGCATTACGTAAATTATCAGGTTCCATTAACAAAACAAAAACAATCGCAATCTTTATCAACCAAATTCGTGAAAAAGTGGGCGTTATGTTCGGAAATCCTGAAACAACACCTGGTGGACGTGCCTTGAAATTCTACGCGACAGTTCGTTTAGAAGTACGTCGTGCAGACCAAATCAAACAAGGTACGGAAATTTTAGGGAACCAAACTAAAATTAAAGTTGTTAAAAATAAAGTGGCTCCACCATTTAAAACAGCTGTTGTGGATATCATGTATGGAGAAGGAATTTCTCAACTTGGGGAATTACTCGACATGGCAGCAGACCTCGACTTCGTGAAGAAGAGCGGTGCATGGTACGCTTATAACGACGAGAAGATTGGACAAGGTCGTGAGAATGCAAAAGCATACTTGGCAGACCATCCAGAAGTCGTTGCCGACTTGAACCAAAAAGTTCGTGCTCACTATGGCATTGGAGTAGCAGCTCCTGTTGAAGTGGAAGAAGAAGGACAAACAAGTTTATTAGACTAATCAAATCAATAGAAAGAATCGAGCTAAATGGCTCGGTTCTTTTTTTGCAAAGTTTAGTAACTGCTTAAGGTTTCATAAGAATGCTAGCAATTTACTTTAAAATAATGTAC
>CAJPNA010000187.1 GCA_905371865.1 uncultured Carnobacterium sp. | reverse complement strand
CCAATAAAGAATACACTTCAAGATTTTGAACACCTGTAGCTGGTAAAGACTCTTCTTTTGTTGTATTGGAGTCTTTTGAATCTTCTGTGCTTCTACTTTCAGTGGTTAATTCACTTGGACTTTGTTGTGTTTGCTCTTGTGTTTGTTCCTGAGTAGTTTCTTCTGTTTGTTTTTTCACTAAATACGTGTAATATCTAATTTTGTTTTCAACAGTAGGTTCCGTTGAATTTTGTAATTCGTATTGGTCTGTATTTAGTGCAGGAAGGCCTGCTGAAGGATCTTCTGGATTTAAGAATGCAATGTCTAGTTTATTGCCCTCTTTCTTAATGGTGTAAATCCCTTTTTCTTTTAATACGAGACCATCTTCTAATGTCAACTCAGTGTCATCATATTTAACGACTCCGTAAATTTGATTCGTCTTATCAAAGACTGCTTGCGTTTTTTCAGAATTTTCTATAACTTGGATGTCGTCTTTGTTCTTTTCCTCTTCAAACTCTTTATCTGAACGATTTGGATAGAGGACATACGCATATTTATTATTCGTAGCGTCATGTGGTTGGACAATTGAAATAAAGCTGTTTTCTACTTCTTCATCACTTTGTCCTGCGTTTATATCCTTCCAAGTTCCTTTACGGTTTTCTTTTTTGACATTAACAGTTGTTGGTTCTAAGAATTTATATCCAATATTCATTTGCGTGTTTTGAGATTTTAAGAGTAAATCTTTCACTTGCATTTTGTTATCGGCATCTGAAACAGGAACTTCCTTTCCATCTGCAACTACACTATAATCATTCTTCGAAGCACTACGATTTCTTGACTCTCTTTGAACTTTACGATTATCGACAACTGTATAAGCTTCATTATCCGTACTGTTCTTAATATCCGAACCAAGGAATACGATTCGATCCCCTAAAATAAACCAAGATTTTTTAGCGGTCAGTGTCTTATTCCAGTTTTGGAAATCCATCGCAACCGTTCCGTATTTATTTCCTAGCGCTGTACTTCCAACAAATGAATGATCCATTGTGGTCATCCCAGATCCTTTTTTCCTTGCTTCATTCGTTTCAGTAATCCCAGCTAGTTTGTATGGATCGACTGTTGCCCAATAATCGTCACTATAATGACTTAAATCATCATTGTAGAGATAAGAGACACCATCACTTGTATACCAACCTTTGGCATTTTCATTATTCATGAATTCGTAGTTTTGAATCTTGTTCGAGTACATGCTAATTCCGAAAGCAAATTCACGTTCTTTATTGTAATAAGCCACTTTATCCATTGCTTGATAGAGTTTGAGATAAGTGTCTCTTGGAGTCGCTTCTACCATTGGGTTGTACATTAAACTTTCAAAGAGATGAACATCGTAGAAAGACTTCAACGATTTAAAGGTATCGTAGAAATTATCGGAAGAAACGATGTCTTTTACTAACCCTTGAAGTTTCGCTTTTTCTTGCTGATTACTTGCTTCTGCAATTCTTAAAATACCTCTTAGAACTTCCACGGCTGCATAGTGATCATTTTGTACTTTTCTGCTGAGTGAGCGACCTCTTGTCATATCCATCAATCCTCCCTTATAAATTAAAGGTAAGAATCCTTGATGAATCCAGTGATAAAGAACGTTTAATTTGTCATTACTGATCTTATAAGGACTTGCTTGAATAACAGGGAGTAATTGAGAAAATCCATCAATTAATACATTTCCGTATGCCCCTGTATAAGCAATATTTGTATGATCTACATAAGAACCATCGTAGTAGAAACCTTCGCCTTCAGAAACTAATGCTAATACATTACTTACGGCTTGAATTGAGCGTTCTAATTTCGCGTCATCTTCAAGGAGGAGCGCTTCAATGATTTTAACTTTCCCTAAATCTGAAAGGTTCCCACCAACAGCTGTTTTACCACGGTTTTGGCTGACCATGATTTTAGATGGGTCTGGAACCATCTTGCTCACTGGTTTTAAGTATTTCGCAATTTCTTCTTTACTGAAATAACGATTCATAATCGTTAGGATATTATTGATAGCACGAGGAACACCAATTTCATAATCCCACCAGTTTCCTTTAGATTCAGTATTTTCATTGTAGTAATGGTCATACATGAATTTCATGCTATGTTTGACTACTTGAATAACTTTGTCGTCGTTATAGTATTTCGAGTTTTTATTCGTAACTGCTTTTGCAATTTGCTCTACGCGTCTATACGTCTTCGTCAAATTAGTTGATTTTGAGTAATCCCCAACTGCATCCCAAATTTTCTTTTCATCATTTGCTAGGAAACTAGATAGATATCCTTCCACTTCTTTTTCATTAATGTTAAAGATTTCTTTCATATAACTACTCTCTGTAGAGTAAAAGTCATTCCCAGAAATCATGGCATCCCATTTCTTAATCAAGTTCCTATACGTTTCGTTTGGTTCAAGGACCTTCAAAGGAACCACTTTATCTTTGGTATCTGGAGCACTTACAACTAATTCAGTACTTCCAGCCTTTTTAGGAACAATTGCTCCGTTTTCGATGGTAGCAACAGAAGTATCCTTAATCTTATACGTATATTTTGAATCGAGCACCCATCGTTTGTCAGTCGTGAGCGTTACAGATTCATCAAAATCAATCTCTTTTGTCTTTTGAGGTTGAGTCTCTTTTTCCTCTTCTTTTTTGGTTAAGCTCACATCATCGAATTGAACTTTCCCTTTTCCTGTTTCAAAAAATAACTCAACTCTGATTTTTGTCGCTTCACTTCCTGCAACAAACTCCTGCGTAATCGTCGTCCAATCATTATCTCCGACTAAGCTCTTGCTATACCAAAGTGGTGAAAGCTGTTTGTTATTGCTGTCATAAGACATAATGCGAACTCTAGCCCCAATTTTAGAGTCTAGTTTTTCCGTTTTGATTCTCACTGAAAAAGTATACTTTTGATTGGGTTCAACTGGAATATCTTGTCCTACTACCGCTCTCATTTCAGATTCAGCTTCCATTAAAAGGTTCGATTCATCTGTAATTTGAATTTTATACTTTCCTTTCTCCCCTTTAGCAATCCAAGGAGTATTCCAATCAACTGCTGATTTTCCAGTCCATTTCTCTCCTGTATCTACTGTTGCATCAAACGTTCCATTTTTTACAAGATTGACTGTTTGTCCTGCCGGAATGCCCGTATTGTCATCCGCATGTACTGGATTTCCATGAGAGACACCCAGTGAAGAAACCAATGCAAAAGCTAAAACTAAACAGCTCGACCAAACTTTTTTCATCTTTATCATCCTTCCGTTTTTAACTTAACGTGTTAACCCTATAAATGAATTCTACCACTCCTTTTAGAATTTGTAAACGGTTTATTT
>CAJPNA010000186.1 GCA_905371865.1 uncultured Carnobacterium sp. | reverse complement strand
AATTTATCCCTGCACTTCTCCATTTACAAGGGTGTTGAAGTTTGGATATGAATACACCAATAAACTTATTTCACAAAACTGATTCCTAAATTACCATATTTGGTAATCAAAAATACGAAGTGATTTCGGAGTCTATAGTGATAACAATAGCGACCACAACTGATGTGAATTAGGGAATCTTCGAAATTTATTTCGTAGAGTCCCTTTGAAGCTCAGTAGGATTGAGACCTTAGACTCAATACGGTGTAGCTATTGTCACCACTATGAAGATCTCCGAAATAACACGTAGTGTTTTTGAATGGTACCTCACCATATACACAAAAAAACAGGCTCCTTTTGAGGAACCTGTTTGGGTAGAAATTACATCCATTTTGAATAGTCTTCATCATCCATTGCTTCAACACTACCGAGTAAGTACCCATTCCCAACCTGCGAGAAGAAGTCATGGTTACTTGTACCAGTTGAAATCCCATTCATTACAATCGGATCCACATCTTCAGCAGTATCCGGGAACAATGGATCGAACCCTAAGTTTTGAAGCGCCTTATTCGCATTATAACGAATAAACACTTTTACTTTTTCAGTCCAACCAACTTGGTCATAGATAGACTGAGTATACTTCACTTCGTTTTGATATAGTTCCAAGCATAAGTTATATACCCACATCTTCATTTCTTCTTGTTCTTGCTCAGACAATTCGTTGTAGCCTTGTTGGAATTTATAACCTGTATACGTTCCGTGAACAGACTCGTCACGAATGATTAACTTGATGATTTCAGCTACGTTAGCAAGCTTGTTGTTTCCTAAGTAGTAAAGTGGCGTAAAGAATCCACTGTAGAATAGGAATGTTTCAAGCATTGTAGAAGCTACTTTCATCTTCAAAGCGTCTTTACTTTGATAAATCTCATTAATCTTTTTCGCTTTGAATTGTAGGTATTCATTATTGTTTGTCCATTCGAAAATATCTTCAATTTCTGCTTTTGTATGCAAAGTACTGAAGATTGTTGAATAACTTTTCGCGTGAACAGATTCCATGAATTGAATATTGTTCCAAACCGCTTCTTCATGTTGAGTGCGCACATAATCTTTCATTAAGCTTGCACCTTCTTCTGATTGAAGCGTATCTAATAATGTTAAACCACCGAACACTTTCCCTACTACATCTTTTTCTGCAGGTGATAATGTTCTCCAGTCGTCTAAGTCGTTTGATACTGGGATACGTGTATCTAACCAGAATTGCTCAGTTAGTTTTTCCCAAGTTAATTTATCGATCATATCTTCAACTTGGTTCCAGTCAATCGCTTTATAGTACTCTACTGGTTGTGTAGATTTTTGAGAAAGAATCTCATTAAAATATCGTTTTGTACTCACGAGCTTATGTCCTTTCTATCGTATTCCCATTAAATGCTGCAGCTTTCGCAAGCATTACTTCCGATTTCGTCGTTGTTTTCTGTAAATGTGCGTACATAGTAGATTGACTTGATGCCTTTATTCCACGCGTAGTTACGTAAAATATTTAAGTCACGTGTAGTCATCTTATTTGTACGTCCTTCTTTCCACTCATATAATCCTTCAGGAAGTTCTGAACGCATGAATAATGTCAAGCTCATTCCTTGGTCGATATGTTTTTGAGCAGCAGCATATACGTCGATTACTTTACGCATATCGATATCGTATGCTGATTGGTAGAATGGTAATGTGTCATTTGATAAGAATGGAGCTGGGTAATAAGTCTTACCAGTCTTCTTCTCTTGACGTTCTTCAATTAGGCGAGTGATTGGATGTAATGAAGCACTTGTTTCATTCACGTAGCTGATTGAACCAGTTGGTGCAATTGCTAAACGGTTTTGGTGATATAATCCACCACTCATTACGTCTTCTTTTAATTGTTTCCAATCTTCTGCAGTTGGAATTGGAAGTTTTTCAAAGATTTTCTTCACTTTGTCAGATTGAATTTGCACCTCTTCAGCAATGTAGCTGTCAAAATATTCTCCTGTTGCATATTTAGAACGTTCGAACCCAACAAATGATTGACCGCGTTCTTTGGCAAGCTTGTTACTTGCTTTCAATGTATAGAAGTTCAACATTCTGAAGTATAAATCAGTTGCTTCGATAGACTCAGGAGAGCCGTATTCCATTTGATTTAACGCAAAGAATGTGTGTAATCCCATCGCTCCAAGACCGATTGTATGTGCTTTGCTGTTTCCGTTTTTAACAGTTGGAACGGCATCGATACTTGAGTGGTCTGTTACGAATGTTAACGCACGAACCGCTACATCTACAGAGCGTTCGAAGTCAGGAGATTTCATTAAGTTCACGATATTTGTTGAACCTAAGTTACAGCTAATATCTGTTCCTAAGTGTTCATATTCTTGAGCATTGTTAATCACTGAAGGCTCTTGAACTTGTAGGATTTCAGAACATAAATTACTCATAATAATCTTTCCATCGATTGGGTTTACACGGTTTGCTGTATCGATATTCACCACATATGGATATCCAGATTCTTGTTGTAATTTACTAATTTCGTTTTCTAAGTCACGTGCACGTAATTTAGATTTGCGGATTTCAGGGTTATTCACCATGTTGTCATATTCTTTTGTGATGTCCACATATGAGAACGGAACGCCATAAATACGTTCCACATCGTATGGGCTGAATAAATACATGATGTCGTCATTCTTGATTAATTCGTAGAATTTATCTGGAACAACAAGCCCAAGTGATAGTGTCTTCACACGAACTTTTTCGTCCGCATTTTCTTTTTTCGTAGATAAAAACGATACGATATCTGGGTGGAATACGTTTAAGTAAACCGCTCCTGCACCGTTACGTTGACCTAATTGGTTAGAGTAGCTGAAACTATCTTCTAATAATTTCATAATTGGAACAACACCACTTGATGCATTCTCAATTTTTTTGATTGGGTCACCTGCTGCACGAACGTTAGACAAGCTTACCCCTACTCCTCCCCCAATTCTTGATAATTGTAAGGCAGAGTTGATTGTACGACCGATACTGTTCATGTCGTCCGTTGTTTGGATTAAGAAGCAAGAAACGAGTTCCCCACGACGTTTTCTTCCAGCATTCAAGAATGTCGGTGTTGCTGGTTGGTAACGTTGTGTAATCATTTCTTCGGCTAAATCATGCGCTAATTGCTCATCACCATCCGCTAAGAAAAGAGCGTTAAATACAATACGGTCTTCAAAACGTTCTAAGTAACGTTGACCATCATTTGTCTTCATTGCATATTGTTTATAGAACTTAAACGCAGACATGAATGAACGGAAACGGAATTTTTTCTTGTACGTTTCTTTCATTAATTTCTTAACGAATTTACGATTGTATTTCCCTAAAAA
>CAJPNA010000185.1 GCA_905371865.1 uncultured Carnobacterium sp. | reverse complement strand
TAGGCAAATGCCCAAAATAGATTTTCTTTAATATTACGGATGGTTGCACGGCTAAGTTTTAACATCGCTGGTACATCCATCAAGTCGCTCTTCATTAAGACGGCGTCTGCAGATTCGATAGCTACGTCTGTTCCGGTACCGATTGCGATACCGACTTGTGCTTGTGCAAGCGCTGGGGCGTCATTGATACCATCCCCCACCATCGCCACAATATAGCCTTCTTCTTGTAATTTTGAGACATAATTCGCCTTATCTTGCGGTAAAACTTCACTAAATACGCGGTCAATCCCCACTTCAGCAGCAATCGCTTGTGCAGTTCGTTCGTGGTCACCTGTCATCATAGCGACTTGAATGCCCATTTCATGTAGGGTTTGGATGGCACGCGCGCTACTTTCTTTAACAGTATCCGCTACAACAATTAAACCTTGTACGGCATCGTTATAGCCGATATAGAGCGGTGTTTTTCCTTGTTCGGCAAAATGATTGGCTTTGTCGTTCATCTCAACATTGGCAAGACCATTTTCACGCATCCATTTTTCGTTTCCAAGGAAGACGAGTGTTTCACCCACGTGGCCTTTAATCCCAAAACCAGGAATGGCTTCGAAGTTCGTCACTTCATCAAATGCAGCCCCTTGTTCTTTGGCTTTGGCAACAATCGCTTCGCCAAGAGGGTGTTCGGACGCTACTTCAAGGCTCGCAGCTAGGCGAATGAGGGCATCTGCATCAGAAGAATCGGCAGTGACTACATCTGTGACAACCGGAGTTCCGTTTGTGATGGTCCCTGTTTTGTCGAAAACAACCATATTCACGTGGTTCGCTTCTTCTAACGCTTCCCCGCTCTTAAGAAGAATTCCATTTTCGGCCCCTTTACCAGTCCCCACCATGATAGCAGTTGGTGTCGCAAGCCCTAACGCACATGGGCAGGCGATAACGAGCACTGAGATGGTAATCGTGAGGGCAAATACCCATGATTCTTGTCCAAGGAAATACCAAGCTAATCCAGAAACAAGAGCCAAGGCGATAACGATTGGAACGAATACTCCCGAAACCTTGTCGGCCAGTTTGGCAATCGGTGCTTTGGATCCTTGTGCTTGTTCGACTAACTGAATGATTTGAGAGAGAGCTGTGTCTTTCCCGATTTTTGTTGCTCTGAGAATGAAGGAACCTGTTTTATTTAAACTTGCCCCAATCACTTCATCACCAACTGATTTCGATACTGGAATACTTTCCCCTGTTAACATCGATTCGTCAACGGTTGAGTTTCCTTCTGTCACGACGCCATCGACTGGAATTTTTTCACCCGGTTTGACACGAATGAGGTCGCCCACTTGCACTTCTTCTACAGGAATTTCTACTTCTTGTCCGTCGCGTAAAACCGTCGCCATTTTAGGAGCAAGTCCTACGAGCGTTTGAATCGCCATGGATGTTTTCCCTTTTGACACGTCTTCGAAGTATTTTCCAAGTGTGATTAAGGTTAAAATAACGCCGGCTGATTCGTAGTAAAGGTTCATCGCAAAATGCACATGGCCTTCTAATACGTGGTACGTTCCGTAAAGGCTATAAAGGAACGCAGCGCTTGTTCCAAGTGCGACTAAGCTGTCCATGTTCGGATGTCCTTTAGACAAGGCCTTAAATCCATCCACGAAGAAACGACGTCCGACCCAGAGAATTGGGAGAACGAGCGCCAATTGAATCAACGCGTAGCTAACTGGACTTTGCATTGGGCTTAGAAAGGCTGGCATTGGAATTCCAACCATATCGGCCATTGCGATAAAGAGAAGTGGCACGGTGAAAATCGCTGAAATGGTTAGGTTTCGCTTCATTTCTCTTAAGTGCGCTTCTTTCTTTTCGTTCTTTTCTTCGAGTTCTTCTTCCGCTGATTTGCCACGAGGACGAGCGCCGTATCCCACACCATCGACCACTTTGGCGATGTCTTCAGGGGTCACGCTATCGTTTGCTTCAACAGTCATGATCTCGGTTGCCAAGTTGACGCTAGCTTTATCAACGCCTGGAATTTTGCTGACGGCATTCTCGATCGTCATGGCACATGAAGCACAACTCATTCCTTCAATAATGTACTCTTTTTGTTTGTTCATTACTTTCACCGCTTTCGTTTACATTTGTAATTTACGTTGTTAGTTTACACCAGTAATTTACAAATGTCAACAAGAAAGCTTAAAAAATTTTTTGAATAAAAAACTCAAGCCAACAGCGATTCTACCAGCTTGAGTTTTGGGATAGTCTATTTAATTTGCTGAAGATAAAATTTCTTCTATCGTAGTTTCTCTCTCTTCGATTAAATCGTAAAAGCCAACATGAACACCCTCTTCATATAGCCAACATAAATCTGTCCCATACGGTGCTTCGAAAATCTCAAGCATCACTGGAGCGATTTTATAAATGGAATTGGCTCCTAGAATTTTGAAATTGGCTGCATCTGAAAGATACTCTTCATCATCTTCAATGGATAATAGAGTCCATCCATTCATCGGAGGTATTGAAGATTGATCACGAAAAGTATATCGAATTGGCTTCCCATCAAGAATATTGTTCGAAACAATAAAACCACCAAAATCACTATTATTAATCATTGTACTTCTCCATTCAATTAAGAATTAACAACATTGATGCAAAACCAAGTTGACGCTCCCTTATACTTCTTATATAAAAATCTACACTCTTTTCATTTTCTTGAATTATTCTCCTTTTTCTAGAGGAGATACATAATTCCACGGCAATTTCCCTTTCGATTCAATCCAAATCTTCTCCGCAATCGGAATCAATTCTTCAAGTTCTTCCTGAGAAAACAGTTCTCTATTCTCTGGAAAATCAATCAAAGAGGTAGGATACTTTCGTATAAAATTTCTTTGACTGATTAATTTTTCTTCTTCCGTTGGCGGCCAACAATCATTTTGAACTCTATAGGAAACGTCTTCGATTGTTCTCTCCCCACTCTCTAATAAAGCAAATAACTCGTCTGGCAATTCATAAACAACTCGGTCCTCCATCATGCCACCCTCAATATTGACGATATAATACTGATTATTATGTTTCCAAACTTCTTTTCCGTATCCTTCAACTTCTTCGAACTGAATGACATCTTCCCACTTTAAAGTTGTGCGCCCCATACATAATCACCTCTTTTTTGAACTTATGTCCTTGAATAATAATTTCTAAATGCTTCACTTTTCAACTCACTTAATAGTAGTTATTTTTCTTTAGATTGGTCCCAAAGCGGGGATGGATATTGAGGAGCCCAACCATTGGAAATATAGTACTTGTTTCTTGAAACAGTATGTTCTAATAACTCCATAAATTTTTCTTTTGCTTCTTTAAAATTAGTATACTCAAAAATCTTTCCTTTCCCAGCTC
>CAJPNA010000184.1 GCA_905371865.1 uncultured Carnobacterium sp. | reverse complement strand
CAGAATAGAGCTTACTACTTCTACACTTTCTGAATGTGTATTTACCGATACTTCTAACCAATTCATGATAATCCTCTACTTTACAAGTTTATTTTTAAAAATTATATCAAATTTCATTAAAAATAACTAAAAATAACTCTGTCGTATTTGTATTTTCCTAGTGATTTTAGTATCATAAAGAAGATAAATTAAATTAATGATTATTATGATTGATTAAAAAAGGGGAAAGCAATTATGGCGCGTATTTCATTAAGTACAAAAGATATTTTACAAAAACAATTTAAACGCTCATTCAGAGGTTTTGATATTGAAGAAGTCGATGCATTTTTAGACTTAATTATTCGTGATTATGACACATTCCAAAAGGAAATCAGCTTTTTACAAGCAGAAAACGAACGTTTATTAACGAAAGTAGACGAATTATCTCGTCAAGCTACTGTATCAAAAGTAAATCGTACTTCTAATGTTTCATCTTCAGGAGTGACTAACTTTGATATTTTAAAAAGACTTTCAAATCTAGAAAAACACGTTTTTGATTCGAAGTTAGAAGAAGGAAATGTTGCCAATCCATCTTTAGATTCAACTGAAGATGATGACGATTTTTATAAAACACGTGTAATTACACCATTACGTGACAACAACTATTAATTTTAAATGTATCAATTTTGATACATTTAACTTAATTACTAAGTAAACTTTGAGTAATCGCGGCATTCAATGCTGAGGAAAGTCCATGCTCGCACAAGCTGAGATGCTTGTAGTGTTCGTGCTTAGCGAAACAATAAGCTAAGGCAACTTTATGTTGACGGCAGAAAAACGAGCTACTGCGATGCTATGCTCTAGTATTCTTGAAAGTGCCACAGTGACGAAGCAATTTTGGAAACGAAATTGGTGGAACGCGGTAAACCCCTCGAGCGAGCAACCCAAACTTATGGTAGGGGCACTCTTACTAGGAAATGAACGAAAAAAGAGACACATTATGTGTAGACAGATGATTACTGAAATTTAATAGATCCTGCTATTAAATTGAACAGAACATGGCTTATAGAAGTTTACTTCAGGATTTTAGCGAATGGTAAGGAGTGAGGCCGTGTGTCCACTCCTCTTTTTACGAATAAAGGAGAAATCTATGACAAAATATAAATTAGTAGCAACTGCTGCTGCCGGTATCGAAGCTCTGGTTGGTAAAGAATTACGCAACTTGGGTTACGAAGTTCAAGTAGAAAACGGAAAAGCCTTCTTCGAAGGTGATGATTACGATATTGCTCGTACAAGTATTTGGCTTCGCACAGCAGACCGTATCAAAATCATTATGGGACAATTCACTGCAAAAACATTCGACTCACTCTTTGAACAAACAAAGGCAATTCCTTGGGAGAACATTCTTCCAGTCGATGCGGAATTCCCAGTATCAGGTAAATCTGTGAAATCAACACTTCACAGTGTTCCAAACTGCCAATCTATCGTGAAAAAAGCAATTGTGAATCGTTTAAGCGAGGCATATCACCGTCGTACTCATTTACCTGAGTCTGGTGCCCTCTATCCTATCGAAGTAGCAATTTTAAAAGATGTTGTAACTCTTACAATCGACACGAGTGGAACAAGTCTCTTCAAACGTGGTTACCGTACAGAAAAAGGTGGCGCGCCGCTGAAAGAAAACATGGCTGCGGCTCTTGTGATGCTTACAAGTTGGTATCCCGATAAACCGTTCTACGACCCTACTTGTGGTTCTGGTACAATCCCAATTGAGGCGGCTCTGATTGGTAAGAATATCGCTCCTGGATTGAATCGTTCGTTCGCAGCTGAAAAATGGACTTTCTTTACTCCAAGTATCTTCGATAAAGTTAGAGAAGAAGCTAGAAAAGAAATCCGCACTGATATCCAACTCGATATTCTTGGTGCCGATATTGATGGCTCGATGATTGAAATTGCAAAACAAAATGCGATTAAAGCAGGTGTCGCGGACCAAATCGAATTCAAGCAAATGCAATTGAAGGACTTCCGCACAAAGAAAGAAAATGGAATTATTGTGGCTAACCCACCTTATGGAGACCGTCTTCTTTCTGAAGAACAAGCTCAAGCCATCTATAAACAAATGGGTGAAACCTATGCACCACTGACAACTTGGAGTAAATATATTTTAACGAGTGACTTAACCTTTGAAGACCACTATGGTCAAAAAGCAACAAAGAAACGCAAACTTTATAACGGTGCTATTCGTACTGACTACTTCCAATTCTGGGGCGTTAGAAAACGTCGAATTCAAGAAGACAAATAAAGCACAAAAAACGCAATGGACAATGTCCATTGCGTTTTATTTTTACTTATTGTTCATTCTTTCCAATCACTTCAAATGTCACATGATCGATTCCTAAATCACATTTCACTTGGTCACCTGGAAGGATGCTTGCACGGATAATTTCTTTAGCAAGTGGTGTTTCAATTTCACGTTGAATATAACGAGAAATTGGACGAGCACCGTACAATGGATTATAAGCATTATCTGCAATCCAATCTTTCAATTCATCTGTGAAGCTTAAGACGATTTCTTGATCTTCTACACGTTTGGCTAATTGTTTCAACATCTTCGTAATGATTCCACGAATATTGTCTTTAGAAAGTGGTGTGAAGAAGATTGTTTCGTCGATACGGTTCAAGAACTCTGGTTTAAAGGTTGCTTTTAGGACACCCTCTACTGCTGTACGAGTTTCTTCATCGATTGTTTCACCTTGATTTTCAAGCAAGAATTGTGAACCAATATTACTTGTCATAATCATCACTGTATTCTTGAAGTCTACTACACGTCCTTTAGAATCGGTTAAGCGTCCATCGTCTAATACTTGTAATAAGATATTAAATACATCTGGATGTGCTTTTTCAATTTCATCTAAAAGAACGATTGTATATGGATTGCGACGAACAGCTTCTGTTAATTGGCCTCCTTCTTCATATCCAACATATCCTGGAGGTGCTCCCACTAAACGGGACACTGAATGTTTTTCCATATATTCACTCATGTCAATACGAACCATATGGTCTTCTGAGTCAAATAAATCTTCTGCAAGAGCCTTAGCAAGTTCTGTCTTACCAACCCCCGTAGGCCCAAGGAATAAGAAGCTTCCGATTGGACGACTTGGATTTTGTAAGCCTGCACGAGAACGAAGGACTGCTGAAGCCACTTTTTGTACAGCTTCATCTTGACCGATCACACGTTCATGAAGAATGTCTTCTAAGTGAAGAAGTTTTTCACGTTCGCCTTCCATTAATTTAGTTACTGGAATACCAGTTAAGCGTCCAACAACTCGAGCAATTTCTTCAGAAGTTACTGATTCTTGAACGAGACGCTGCGTACTTTCAGCGTTTGCTTTATTTTGTTCTTCTA
>CAJPNA010000183.1 GCA_905371865.1 uncultured Carnobacterium sp. | reverse complement strand
ATTGCGTTAGCTTCCGCTCTCGCCTCTTCTCGGAGCTTCTCAGCCTCTTTACGGGCTTCTGCTAGCTCTTGGGCTCTACGGGCCTCTGAGAGGCTCTCAGAACGTCTCAGGGCCTCGTCGCGTCCGTCCAGGTCTTCTTCCCGCAAGTTAAGCTCTCGCGTCTTATCTGCTAGCTTAGAAGCCGTTTCCGCTATAGCCTCTTCTCGCTCGGCTAGTTTTTGTTCTTTAGCCGTAATCGCGTCCCTGTCAAACACGATACCGTCTTCGTCCTTTTCAACCTGTCTTTCTCGGGCTCGGATTTCGTTCTCTTTCGCTTCCAGTGTTTCCTTAAGCTGGTTCAACTGTTCTTCTTTGTTTTCAAGCTTAATTTCTTGGTCTTCGATGTAGTCTTCACGGTCACATAACTTGTCTTCCCGTTCCTTGATGGACGCGGTCATCTTTTCGTAAAGCTTCTGGTCGAGTCCGTTAAATTGTGCTTTCTCCGGCTCCAAACGTGCAAATTTCGCGCGAGGTACCCTTTCTTGCATTGCTTCGAGAAATTTCTCTTGCGTCCTGCGCATTTTCTTTTTGTCGCCTATCACGTCTTTAGCCGACAGATTCCCCCGCTTGGTTAACGGCACAAAATCACAATGCAGATGGGGCGTTGTTTCGTCTACGTGAATAACCGCGGAAATGATGTTCTCTTCACCATACATTTCTTTCAGTTCCTCATACGCCTCTTTCAACGCCTCAATCTGCGTTTCTTCGCTCTCCTTGGTGATATCGCCCCCAAGTTGTACCGTTGCTTCCACCATCTTGACTGCGTCTTTTCGAACCGCTTTAGTTCCCCTGTATCCAGCCTCCAAACGGTCCTCCACCCGCTCGCCATACGTTCGGTCATCTTTCGGTTTTAGAAAGATATTGTCTTTCGTCCGGTCAGGCTTGATATTTTTGTTTGAATGTCGTTGACCGGGTTCGCGTTCGTTGTGCCTTTGTAGTCCACCCGTTGACCCCTTATGTTTTTCGAAGTGCAAAGATATCGAACTCTGCTTTAATAATTTCACCATGTTTTGCTATTTCCTTTCACGTATAGTATACCATCAATCCGTAAATCCCGCTGGATTCTGAAATGTAAAGTCTAGCACCCTAGACTTTACATCCGTAAAGTGGGTGCTCTGCGAGGCTAAGGGGTTAAACCCCTCAAACACGCATACGCGGTTTTCACCCCTCGGCTCCGTTAGAGCCGACTAACAAAAAGGGGCGATACCGTGCCCCCTTTTTGTTATCGGTTGCCGAACGGCAACCGGTAGTCCTCGTGAGAAGCCAAGGCCAAAATACTTGCCATTCGAATGGCAATGTCTTTAGGCATGTCTCTCTCCTCGGACGCGGTGCGGGCCAATTCCCAGAACTGCTCTCGTAGTCCTGGGTGGCCTTCCGCTTCTAGCCCCTTCAAAATCTGCAGGAATCCAATCAGTCCAGACCCGCCCATCATGTGCTCAAATTTAGCCCTCAAGAAATCATCCGGTTTAGCTTTGCTATATCTTACCATGGTTGCCCCTTTCGCCTGTTTCTTCATGTCCTTTGTCATTTCATGTTCCCGTCCAGACTTCGCGTATTTAAACATAACTTTCTGCAAGAAGTACGCGTAAATCAATCGCCCAAATTCATCATCGTTTGCCGTTTCCATTCCACTGCGAATAAAAGATTCTGTCCAGTCCTTTTTAAGCACCAGCTCCGCACGCGTCCACGCGTGCACGTCTTCCGGTATCCATGCACCTTTACTTGTCTGTTCCAAGAACTTGTTATAAATACGCGCTTGAAACGTACCGCCAGGGCGTCCAACGTAGAGCGTTTGAAAGGTTCCGTCATTCATCATCGCATAAGGTTCAGCCACTGAAACGCGTTCGCGGTACTCTTGTGCCTCTTTATCATATTGTTGAAACCAGACTTCAATAGTCTTTGTTCTCGTGGTTTTCGTTGCTAGCGTGTCAACATCCAACCCCGTATTGAAATAATCAATCGCCAAGTCTACGCGGGTGCCATTCCTATGCCATTCAACCTGCTCTTGTAGTAGGTCATTCGGTTTGTCTTCGTACGACCATTCTAATACCTGAATAATATCCCTATCGGTATAACCTTGTTGTCTGTAACGTCGCAACGTGTCACCGTTAAAACTAATAGCAATGCCCATATAACAAAGTTCGTCATGATATTGCAATTCTAACCCGTTGTCATATTTGAGAATATGGTTGTACCCTTTACCTGTATTATTCTCGGTCTCCATTGGGTTTTTAACCCCTAGTGTTGTTTCAAGCAATTCAATCAGCCTTGTCCGTACGTCGTCCCACGGTCCTTTATACAACTGCTTAGCCTTGCTTCCTCCGGGGTTGTCAAATTTCAATGTGACATCTAACCAGTCAATGCCGATTTCTTGTCGGCTGTCCTCAAAAAAAATAGCCATAATTTTATCCTTTCTACGATAAATTTATGACTTGTAATTCTCAATTTTTTTGTAAAAAAATTTTTACGTTTTTTTACGTTGGAAAGTAGGCGGAACGCGCGTCGTTATGCGGTTTTTGGGGATTCCACCTATACAGGTGGAACCCAGGTTGTTACACAACCGATTTGCGTTTTTTATCGCAAATTAAATCATATCAGCTTGCATTGTCTAGCAATCTTTGATATAATTTAATCATAAACAAAGTGAATTACAAGTCAAGCCCGCTCCAACGGGTTTTTCTTTATGCCTATTATATCACAAACGTTCGGATTTTGCCAATCTTTTTCAACCGGTCCCGTCCGGTTGACCACGGGCCTCTGGACGGTTCCGTTCCGTCGGTTTGCCGACCTTATCACAGACAATCAAAAAGCAAGGCTAAATGCACTCGCGGTGCTCGGCCTTGCCTTTTTCTTTTGTCTTTGATTTGCCAGGTCTGCCGACGGACGTTAAACCTCCAGACGCATTGCCTTGCGGGCGTTGCCCGCAGGGGTGTGCGTCGCGCTCCGCGCTCCGCTATGGGTCTACAACTGCGGGCCATCCTCGTGTAGGTCTTGCATGCCTTGCAAGATGTCATGCACGTCTTCACGGCTCAGCTCGCCTTTAGTCTCTGCGGTCTCCTTGGCTTCGTCCATATCGTCCTCGGTCAACATGGTCACCGCTTGCAATAACTCCATGTTGTCCCGTTGTTCTTGCTCGTCCTCGGACTCAATAATGGCTTCTATCGGCTCTTTGATGCCGTATTGTGTCACCTTGTCCAGAACGTCCTCTGTTGCTTGGCGGTCCTCGGGTTCTTGCTTCTCAGCCCAACTAATCATCATCTTGTTGATTAGCGGGATTCGCTTCAGCTTTTCCTTGGCCTTTTCGACCATTTCGGACGCATAAGCCGTTGCCCGGGCAATAATGCCCTTCGCTTCTTCCTCGGCTTGTTCAGTTATTGCGTTAGCTTCCGCTCTCGCCTCTTCTCGGAGCTTCTCAGCCTCTTTACGGG
>CAJPNA010000182.1 GCA_905371865.1 uncultured Carnobacterium sp. | reverse complement strand
AACCAACGAATGACGGAGTCAAAGTCCGTTGCCTTACCGCTTGGCTATACCCCAATGGTGGAGGGGGGCAGATTCGAACTGCCGAACCCGAAGGAGCGGATTTACAGTCCGCCGCGTTTAGCCACTTCGCTACCCCTCCAGCAAATATTAAAATTTCGTACTCAGATATCTTACAACAGTTTGAAGGAGAATGCAAGGATTTTACCGTAAAAATAGAAAGAATCTAGTCGATTTCCTGGCTAGATTCTTTATAAGTTTATTTTAATTTAGACGTGACTTTCTTCTTAGAGAAAGTTCGCTCTTGTTTATTTCCTAATGCGTTCAGACGTGCATCCAAGAGAATATGACGCCCTTCTACGTTACGAGTGTAGATAATTTCGTACTTGCCAATGTATTTTTCAATGTTGGCGACAAAGGCAATGACGTCTTCTTTGCGTTTATCGAACATACTAGGAACGGCAAAATATTTCGTTTGGTCATTGACCCAAGTCGTAGCTCTTAGAATATAGCGCTGGTTCTCGATTGGAGCGAAGAATTCAGATAGCGCCAGTGCTAAGAGTTCTTTCTCACGCAAGGTTCCACCTTTTAGATAAGTAGTTGTTTGAATCGAATTCTTATCACCGCGAACGACTCTGGCCTTACAGTTTTGTGTCTGCAAATGTCCAGACGCCAGTAATGCTTTTCGGACGGCTTCCGCAAAGAGTTCGAGGCGTTTATACGGACTCTTGTATAGGAAATATCTCAACCAGACGATATTTAACACGATGAGCGATAGGATTCCCACTGGATATAAGAGTTGAGACGGTCCTTTCGCAAAATCGAGAATAAGGTAGACAATCAGTTCCGTCAGTACGACTGCTTGCGCATAGGTTAGAATTTTCCGCGCATCTGTTAGCAGAACGGTTGGCAAGAACGTCTTATCCACTTCAACTTCATTGGAAACTTCCATGTCTTCTAAAAGCGGAAGGGATTCATTCCAGCGCTTCTTCAACTCTTCGCGGTTACGCGAGCGTTCGATAGTTTCTTGGTTAAGCTTTGTTAAATCCTTCTTCGTAAACTTGATAGTTCCAAGGTTTAGTCGCTCTACGCCTGATTCAATTGTATTTTCATTATAGTGTAGTCCTAAGAACTGCTTCATGCGACGCTGCAACAATTCCATATCCGGACTATCGATTCCGACGGCAACCTCTTCGTCTTCTTCCTTCTTGAAGAGTTTTTTCTCGGCCAGATTAATGGACACAAGATGCCAAACGCTGCTTGTTTTATCGGGATTTTCCGGCCAAATACGAATCGCACGCCCTCGCATCTGATTGCTGAGCATGAAACTTCCGACAAAGCTAGCGAGAATCAATGAGTTCACGCACGGCGCATCCCATCCTTCCCCTAGGAGCGATTTTGTCCCAATTACGACATGAATATGCCCTTCTTGGAAGAGCTGCGTCACGGCTCTGACTAAATCATGTTGCGAACCTACTAAACGCACCTTTACATAATCCTTCTCGTCTAGTTGTCCGACTGGTTGGAAGGTAATCTTATCAGCTCCAAAAACAGCTTCTAGACGCGATTTTACACCTGTCGGAATAATCACGATACTTCCCGTTAAAACAGCGATAGGAACGTCTAATTGCTGCTCTACAAGCTCTCTACGAAGAACTTCGAAGTAGGGCAATACGCCCAGTTGGCTATATTGAACTTTTGGATTTCCTAAGTGCGCCTCAAAGTCCTTTCGAATGAAGTCGGTCAGGATCAGTTGTCTCAAATTTCCTCCTAGAGTTTCGTACTCTGCTTTAAAAATATCTCTGACAGCATTTAATTTCCCAAGAGATTGGTTCAATAGCTGGTCTATTTTTTTATTGCGACATAACTGTACTTGTTTGCGGTCGATTAACCCCAGAGATTTCAATTCACTCTTCAACTCTTTCAAATCTTCTTCGGATAAATCATACCAATGTGGTACATCAAACAACATTCCTTGTAAGAGGATTTCAAACCACGCCAAGTCAAACATCGGAAGGCGGCTTGCCCCTAGTAATTGTTGAAACTGTTTCGGGAACTCGATTCCTTTATGACGTAGAAAAATCAGTGTAGCCGAGAGATACTTCGGTTCGTTTAAGAGTTCATCTTCCGAAATGGTTCCATCGAGCGCACGGCTAGTTCTCACCGCCTCGCAAAACATCGAGTCAGAGGATAGATTTTTCAAGAAGGTTCTCTTTTGCGTAGAAAACTGATCGAGTTGTTTCTCTTCTTCCTTCGTTGGGAAAGAGAAATACACATAGTCCTGGTGCGGACACAAACTGCCTTCTTTGACGAGTTCTGGAACAGTAATTTCTTCATCGATTTCCCCACACATAGCCACATAACGATCCCAAAGTGCAGGCTCTCCTTCATATGGAGGTGTTGCCGTCAGCGAAATCACATTTATATCCGCAAAGGATTTACGGAAGATTTCCAGACTCTTCCACCATTCATTTCGTAAGTGATGGCACTCGTCGAGGCACAATGTTCCAAGATTTGCTTCCTCAAAGAGCCCAACGATATCTACTCCTTTAAAATCAAAATGCTCATTTTCGACGACATCGTCCGTATCCTCAACTTCCGCATCGCCTTCCAGACGGTTGACGGCACTGTGCAACGCTTGATACGTCGCAACGGTGATCGTCTTTGGCTGTTTGAGATTTTGCGAAATCATTTCATCGGCTAGAAGCTCATCATCCAGAAACGCCTCACGAATACGGTCAACCCATTGCTGGCGAATCGTCACTGTCGGCACTAGAATGAGCGCAGGATTACTATTCCGACGGATAAATTCAATTCCTAACGTCGTTTTCCCAGAACCTGGAGCCGCCACCAAATGAATATGGCCATCCGCCATAATCGTATCGCTCTTTTCTAAAATACGCTTTTGGTACTGGCGCCACTCGCCTTTAAAAGCTAAATGCTCTAACATCAGGCTCCTCCTCCCCCTTCGAATCTTCTCTCTTATTTTATCACTCTTACCTCTATAAAAGAAGGATGACAAAGCTTATGTCGAATCAGTCTTACAGAAATCAATAAAAAATGGACCCACACTGTGAGTCCATGTCTTTCTTCTGTTTTGCACCGACTCGAACCGGTGCCCTGTAACAGTTCATATAAAGACATCCGTGAGCATTCGAAGGAATCCGCTTCACTCACGATTTATGCTTTTATTTGTTTTTGTTGATAGTCCTTTGAAACTTTCATCAAAGTCTCGTACGCTTCTGCCAACTCTTCTTTCAATGTGGCATCTTTCAAATACGACTGCACCTTGGCAATCACTTCTTTTTCACGACTGGCATCGAAAATGGCGATCCCATTTTCCTTTTTAATTCGAGCAACATCCATAACGACTTGCATTCGTCTTTCAAAAAGAGAGACAATTTCGCGGTCGATGACATCAATTTCTGCACGTTGTTTGTCTAACATCTAAAACCTCCTAAATTCCAAAAA
>CAJPNA010000181.1 GCA_905371865.1 uncultured Carnobacterium sp. | reverse complement strand
ACGGAGAAACAAAAGAGAAGTTGAAAGCTACTGCTGAAAAACTATCTATTCCAGTAACTGTAGTAGAAACATTAGAAGAAGCAGTACCAAAAGCATATGCAGTTAGTCGCGAGGGAGAAATCGTGTTACTTTCACCAGCGTGTGCAAGTTGGGATCAATTCGCTAACTTTGAAGTACGCGGCGATTGTTTCATTGAAGCAGTAGAGAAACTGTAATTTATAGGAGAAAAAAGATGAGAGTATTAGTTTCAGGAGGAGGAACGGGTGGACATATTTATCCAGCTCTTTCCTTAATGAATTATTTGAAAGAAAAAGACCCTTCAACAGAGTTTCTCTATGTAGGAACTGAACGTGGATTAGAAAGCACCATCGTTCCGAAAGCGGGATATGATTTTAAAACGATTAAGATTCAAGGAATCGTTCGTTCATTATCATTAGAAAACTTCAAGACATTATGGTATTTCTGTACAAGTTATTTTAAAGCAAAAGAAATCGTAAAAGAGTTCAAACCAGATATCGTGATTGGTACTGGAGGATATGTATGCGCGCCAGTATTATACGCAGCAGCCAATATGGGAATTCCAACCATTATTCATGAGCAAAACAGTTTAGCAGGAATCACAAATAAATTTTTAGCAAGAAAAGTGTCTAAGATTGCAATTTGCTTCGATGCTGTTCGTAAAGATTTTGCAAAATACGAAGATAAAGTGGTCATGACAGGGAATCCTCGTGGACAAGAGTTAGCGAATGCTGTTCGTGATAATGCTTATCTAGATTCACTTGGAATCAAAAAAGAAAAACCTATTGTATTAATCTTTGGAGGAAGCCGAGGTTCATTACGAATGAACGAATCATTCTTAGAAGCTTTAGAGGAATTAGAAGCAAAAGATTATCAAGTGGTTATGGTGACAGGGCAAGTGCATTATGACAAAATCAACAATCATATTACAAGTTTGAAAAAACCATTGCAAAATGTCACAGTTTTACCATATATTAATAATATGGTGCAAATGTTCCAAAACACAGATTTAGTAGTTTGTCGTAGTGGAGCAACAACATTGATTGAATTAACAGCTCTAGGATTACCAAGCGTTTTAATTCCAAGTCCGTATGTGACTGAAAATCACCAAGAAGCCAATGCAATGTCGTTAGTAGAAAAAGATGCAGCGACTATGATTTTAGAGAAAGATTTAAATGGACAAAGTTTAGTTGCAGAAATTGATTGTATTATGGAAGATGAACCAAAACGTCTACAAATGGCAAGTAATTCCAAAGCTTTGGGAATTACTGATGCTTCAACGAGACTTGAAACAATTATTCATTCTCTAGTGAAATAAAGATAGAAGGAGGAGAATATGTTTAATCGAAAGACACCAAAAAAAGCTCCTCCGCGTGAATTAACACCTTGGGAGTTAGCGCAGCAAAACTCACCTACTTCTAGAGTAGAAGAGACAGTTCCAAAAGAGGATGTACGTCCTTCCAAAAAAGAACCTAAAACCAAAAAGAAAAAACCTGAATCAAAAGGGATTACGAATGTAACACTATTAAAAGGAATTTTTATCGTATGTTTAGCGTGGAGTATTTATTTTATTTCTCCACTATCAAAAGTTTCTGAGATTGAGGTAGTAGGATTGAGTCAAGTTTCTACTGAACTTGTTCAAGAGAAAGATGGAATTGTCAAAGGGCAAAGTATTTGGACGATTTTAGCCAATCGTACACGTACCGCAACGCTTTTAAAAGCTGCCAGTCCAAAAATTAAAGATGCTTCTATTGAATTAGTAGCATGGAATAAAATACGTTTGAATATTGAAGAAAATCCAGCTATTGGTTATTTTAAAACGGAAGAGAAAACATTTGAACTTCTTGCTGATGGTCAAACAATCGAAGTGGAAGCAACTCTTTCTACAGAAGAATATCCAGAATTAATAGATTTTACTGAAGAAACTCAGTATAAGACACTAGCAAAGCAATTAGAAAAAGTTTCTAGTAGTATTATTCGAGAGATAAAAGAAATTCAATATCCAAACGATATTAAAAATCACCAAAAAATTTATTTGAAGATGAAAGATGGAAATCGAGTCATCGGAAATTTGAAGGATATTGGGGATAAATTAGTGTATTATCCATCAATTGCAAAACAGTTGAATGGTAAAAAGGGAACCGTTGATATGGAAGTGGGAATATATTTTACACCGGATACAACGATTCGATAAAAAAGTCTTAAAACTCGCTCATATGTTTTTTGTAGTGAACGTAATTGTGTTAAACTATAAGGAGTATCACTAACAAAATTAACATTAAAAAATGAATTATGAATAATCGTATAGGAGGTTTCAATAAACGTGAAAAATCAGGGAATTTATGTGAGTTTAGATATTGGAACCACTTCAATAAAAGTTGTAGTAGCTGAGTATGTCAGAGGACAATTAAATATTATTGGAGTCGGCAATGAAAAATCAGAAGGATTGAGCCGTGGAGTCATCGTAGATATTGATGAAACAGTTGAATCAATTCGAAAAGCAGTACGACAAGCAGAACAAAAATCAAATATCCAAATCAAGGACGTTATTGTTGGAATTCCAAGTAATCAAATTTCAATCGAACCTTGTCATGGAATGATTGCCGTGTCAAGTGAAAATAGAGAAATTACAGATGTGGATGTATACAATGTGATTTCCGCTGCAAAAGTTCGTTCAGTTGCACCTGAACGCGAAATTATTTCTGTTATTCCCGAGGAGTTCATCGTGGATGGATTTGACGGGATTAAAGATCCCCGTGGAATGATTGGTGTTCGATTAGAATTGTTTGCGAGCATGATTACTGGACCTAAGACGATTGTTCATAATATTAAACGTTGTATTGACAAAGCTGGATTAAATATTGAAGAAATGGTGATTCAACCATTAGCGATTAGTCAAGTAGCATTAACTCCAGGTGAAAGAGAATTTGGAACAATTTTAATTGACATGGGTGGAGGACAAACTAGTGCTTCTGTTATGCATGACAATCAGTTGAAATTCTCATTTGTGGATCAAGAGGGTGGAGATTTCGTATCAAAAGACATCTCAATCATCTTGAATGCAAGTTTTGAAAATGCAGAACGCATTAAACGTGAATATGGATATGCAATCTCATCAGAAACTAGTGCAGATGAATTCTTCCCAGTTGAGACGATTGGAAAGAAAGATCCGATAAAAGTAGATGAACATTACTTATCAGAAATTATTGAAGCCCGTGTTGTTCAAACTTTTGAAACGGTAAAACGTGCTTTAGACCAAGTGGAAGCATTAAAACTTCCAGGAGGAATCGTGTTAACGGGTGGAGCTTCTTCACTTGCAGGAGTTCAAGAGTTAGCACAAGAAATTTTTGGAGTACAAGTGAAAACTTATATTCCTGAGCAAATGGGAATGAGAAATCCTATTTATGCAACTAGTATGGGGTTAATTCAATATGCTGCAAGCTTAGATGATGTTCACCGTAT
>CAJPNA010000180.1 GCA_905371865.1 uncultured Carnobacterium sp. | reverse complement strand
AGCCTTACATCAACTGCTAAATGTGGAAGACATTGCACTTCTAGAAGATAGCAGTGAGTCTCTTGGCAGTCGCTTTGTATTAACGACAATTCAAGTGGCGAAAGGGATGGAGTTTGACGAAGTGATCATTTGGAATGCAACCGATGAAGCGTATCATACCGCGAAAGAACAAATGATGCTGTATACGACTTGTACAAGGGCAAAACACCGTCTATCCCTCATTGTTCCAAAAGGGACAGAAAGTCGCTTTATTCAGACGTCAAAGGCGCCGATGAAACGCGTCGAACAGTAGAATTTTTGAAGAATCTATACTAGAATAGAACTGTAAATTTTTAAAAAGGCAGGGAAGTAATATGGCTTATCAAGCATTATATCGAAAATGGCGTCCACAAACGTTCGATGATATGGTCGGGCAGAGTGCGGTGACGCATACGTTAAAAAACGCGATTAGTAATCAAAAAACGAGTCATGCTTACTTATTTACGGGGCCTCGTGGGACAGGAAAAACGAGTGCCGCGAAGGTCTTTGCAAAGGCCATTAACTGTCCAAACCAAAAAAACGGCGAACCTTGTAACGAATGTGAAATTTGTAAAGGCATCACGAACGGAACGATTGGCGATGTGATCGAAATCGATGCGGCCAGCAACAATGGGGTTGAAGAAATCCGTGATATTCGTGACAAGGCGCGTTATGCACCAACGCAAGCCGAATACAAAATTTATATTATCGACGAAGTGCATATGCTCTCAACAGGAGCGTTTAACGCACTCTTAAAAACTTTAGAAGAACCGCCTCAAAAGGTCATCTTCATTCTCGCAACGACGGAACCGCATAAAATTCCAGCGACGATTATTTCTCGGACGCAACGGTTTGACTTTAGACGCATTACGTCACAAGAAATTATCGACCGCTTGGCGTATATCTTAGACCAAGAAGGTATCCCGTACGAAGAAGATGCCCTCAGTGTAGTGGCTAGATGTGCTAACGGAGGAATGCGGGACGCTCTTAGTTTACTCGACCAAATGATTTCATTTGGCGACGGGAAAGTCACGTTTGAAGAAGCAATTCAAGTGTCGGGAAGTTTAACCGATGACTTGATGATTGATTTTGTAGCGGACTTACAAGCGCAAAAGGCAGAAGAAGCGTTGGAAAGCTTACAACAACTCTTTAAAATGGGGAAAGAAGCAAGCCGTTTGGTGGAAGAATGGTTGGAATTTGCCAGAGACCTCCTCGTAGCCAAACAAAGTGGCGAGGCAGTCGGTCGTAGCGAACGCTTCTTGCAATTTAAAGACGAAGTGGATGCCGCCTTCTTATACCGCTTTGTGGAAGCTTTAAATCAAACGCAACAAGAAATGCGCTTCACCACAAAACCAACGATTTCACTTGAAGTCTTAACGATTAAAATGGCACAACCGCAAACAAGTGCTACTCCTAGAGCAATAGAAGCGCCAAGTAGCGAAGAAGTGGAGCAATTGCAACAACAACTCGCGCAGCTAAGGCAACAAATGGCTGCGTTGATACAAGGAGGAAGCGTGCCTTCTTCGCAGCCAGCTCCGCCAAAACCAGTTGCAAAAGCACCAAAAGTAAGCTTCAAGCCGAATGTGGCGGCCGTGAATAAGATTTTGATGGAAGCTACCAAAGAAGATATCGAAAAGGTGCGTGACTTATGGGGAGACTTGCTTAGCTGCTTAACGACGCAACAAAGAGCGCTCATCAATCAAGCACAACCGGTTGCCGCAGGGCCAAATGGCTTTGTGATGCAATTTATGTATGAACATATTTGCGGACTGGCCGAGACCACAGTGGGATTCCATGAAGAAGTTCAAGGGCATCTCGAACGCCTCGGAGGCTACAGCGGAACTTTTGTCGGAGTCACGAGCGAACAGTGGCAACAAATTCGTTCCGATTTCGTTTTGGAACGCAAGAAGAATAAAGAAGGCGAAGCGGTCTCTCATGTGACCGAGACGCCCGTTGTGGAAGAGCCGATTTCTGAGGAAGAACAAGAATTTAAACAAAAAGTACAAGATACGATTGAGCTTTTCGGAGAAGAGTTCGTTCAAATTGAAGAATAGAAAAAATACGAATTAACGGAGGTACAACCATGCGTGGAATGGGAAATATGCAAGGCATGATGAAACAAATGCAAAAATTGCAAAAACAAATGGCACAAGCTCAAGAAGAGTTAAACCAAACAGAATACACTGGAACTTCTCAAAGTGATTTGGTAAAAGTAACGGTAAACGGAAAACGCCAAGTTTTAAACGTGGAAATCAAACCAGAAGCAGTTGATCCAGAGGATGTAGAATTATTACAAGACTTAGTGTTAATGGCGACAAACGACGCGTTAACGCAAGCGGAAAAAGCCAACGACCAAACAATGGGTCAATTCACTAAAGGATTAAACATCCCAGGATTTTAATCGATGGAGGTTGGAGCATGCATTATCCAGAACCGATTGCACGATTGATGGACAGCTTTATGAAGCTTCCGGGGATTGGTGCGAAGACGGCTGCACGACTTGCCTTCTTCTGCATGGATATGCGTGAAGAAGACGTTTTAAATTTTGCAAATTCGCTCATCAGCTGCAAGCGTGACTTACGAATGTGCTCGGTTTGTGGCAATGTGACGCAAGAGGATCCGTGCGAGATTTGTGCGGATACAACGCGCGATCATACGAAGATTCTCGTGGTGGAAGATGCCCGAGATGTGATGAGTATGGAGCGGATGAAGGAATACAAAGGGCTCTATCATGTGCTTCACGGGGTCTTGTCTCCGATGGAAGGAACAGGGCCGGATGATATTAATATTACGTCCTTGATTACGAGGTTGCAGGACCCGGAAATCCAAGAGGTTATAATCGCTACTAATGCGACAGCGGAAGGTGAAGCGACTGCCATGTACTTGTCCCGTCTCATCAAGCCAGCGGGCATCAAAGTAACGCGTCTGGCTCATGGGTTAGCGGTCGGCAGCGACATCGAATACGCAGACGAAATGACTCTCCTGCGTGCCATCGAAGGACGAAGAGAACTATAATAAAATCTATTGATTCAATGAAAATGAAGGTTAAGACGTTGTCTTAAATCGTCCTCAGGGGACATCTTCATAGTGATGATAGTAAAGGCATCGGGTTGAGCCAAGGTCTCAATCCTACCGAGCTTCAAAGAGGGCGCTAGGAATAAATTCCTGGCGCCCTCTATTTCACATCGGTTGCTTTTTCTTTACTATTCTCACTATAGAGTCCCCGAGGGCTTTTTTAAGCCAACGATACGGCTTTGAATCAATAGATTTTATTTTTTGCTTCGAAAACACGGGAGAGTGCCTTTCGATGGGGTGCGGAGCTAGGATGAGCCAGGCGGGGTACTTCTCTGAGTCTATGAAGGGACAGGCATGGCAGAGCTTGCCTTCAGGTCTTGGGAAGGGAGAAACGCGAATGTCTTAAATTGCCCTCTAATTCACATCGGTTACTATTCGCTATTGTTGTTACTATTAATAAGAGAGATAAGTAGCACTATCATGATTTGGAAAAACATTTCATAATATGAC
>CAJPNA010000179.1 GCA_905371865.1 uncultured Carnobacterium sp. | reverse complement strand
AAACATATCGACAACATATCCTAATCGAATACGATCGATAAAGTTTCCTACAGCCCCAGCTAAAATGAAAGAGTAAGCTGTTAATAACCATTTGGATTTTCCTTTTTCTTTAAACATCAAATATAAAAGTGTTCCAACAGCTACTGCAGTGATTACATAAAAGAAAAACATCTTACCTTCGAACATCCCCCAAGCTGCTCCTGTATTTCGAACGTATAATAAGCTTACAATTCCATTAATAAACTGCATTCCATCATGCAAGTTAAAGTTGTTTACAATCCATAATTTTACTAGTTGATCTGCAATAATTAGTACAGCGCTTAATATTAAATATAAAAACATATCGACTCTCCATTTCTTTTCAATAATAGTATTGTACAAAGAAGTCAAGTTTTAGTCAACGAACTGAAAATGATGTTAAATCGAAATACTTTTTCCACTCAAGGGGTAAAAACGGTTAAAATTTAACTAAAAATGGTGATAAAGTCCTAAAAATCAGTCAAAAGATTGAAAAAACAACAAAATACACGTATAATATCAACAAGAAAACGCATTACTGTTAAAGGAGTGTAATATGAATAAAATCGCAGCCAAGGTATTCTTGATTAGCGCTGGGTTCTTATTTTTAGGAGCTTGCGGTAATACAAAGAAAAGTGCCGAATCTACTGTTCAAGAAGTACAAGATACCTTACCTGTTGTCGTCCAACAATTAAATGACATTCAATCTTTAGAAATTTCTCTTCAATCAGATTGGGAAGCTGATATCCAAGAAGATTACATGATGAAGAATTATTCCAAGAAAACGGGTAAAGTATTCACCAACATAAAAGAACGTCAACAATTGTTGAAGTCTATGCAAAAATCACTAAAAGTATTATCCGATGATGTGGCCAAACTAAGTAATTTAAAGGATAAAAATTTACCATCTGCTGAAACTCAAATAGTTGTTTCTAATCTTCAATCGATAGTTTCTCAACTTAAAAACTATTATGAACTTTCTCAAAAACAACTTGAAAAAGAAGCTGAATTCTTTGTTAGTATAGCTGGTTTAAAACAAACGAATGATGAATTGAAATCAATGATTATTACAGTTAATAATTCTGCCAATCAGCGTCAACAAATCATTGAATCTATCAATTCACCAATTAGTGAACTAGATAGACCAATTCGAATTTTGAAAGCTCGTCTATCAAATGGAAAGGGTGAATAATCCTTATGAAAAAAAGATTTTTAATTTCAGGTTTTGCTTGTGCGATGTCTCTTAGTACTTTATTTGTTTCTAATAACAATGCAAGTGCCCAGGAAGCTGCAGAAAGTAAGTTGAATCTTAGAAGTAATAGTTTACTTCGTGTTCCTGTTAATATTCCCCAAGAAAGAATTTATGACTCAGGGATATCCATCCCATATCCTGCTGATGGCGTTAAAGGAGTTTATTTACAGGCCTTTAGAGCTAAAGGTAAAGAGTTAGAAAATATGATTCAGTTCGTAAAATCAACTCCGATTAACTCTCTTGTAATAGATGTTAGAGATGGATACGGGAAAATTACAATGCCTCTTGAAACTACAAATGAGACTATTAAGAATCATACTGTAAATGAAGTTCCAGATACTACTGCTCTTCTAAAGCGCTTAGAAAAAGAACAAATTTATCCGATTGCAAGAATTGTGTGTTTCGGTGATCGTTTCATCCCTAAAGAAAATCCTAATTTATCATTTAAGAATGCATTGGGACAACTTTGGTATACGGACGAAGGAGAAACTTTTCTAAATCCATTTATAAAATCAAATTGGGAATATATCGCAGAGATAGCTATTGGAGCTGCTAAAGCTGGATTTAAAGATATCCAACTTGATTATGTTCGTTTTCCTCTTGGATTTGAGACTGTTTCAGATGATTTAGTCTTTGACAAAGGTGATTATGCACATATCAAAAATGATGATGAAGCACGTATTGCTGCTATCACAGACTTTGTAACTTATATTCGTGAGAAACTTCAACCATATGGTGTTCATTTATCAGCTGATATTTTAGCGCATGCTATTACTGAATCTAAAATCGGTGGTATTGGACAAAAATTTGTCAATATTGCCGATAAAGTGGATGTTGTTTCTCCAATGATTTTTCCAAGCCACTGGGTCAATTATGCTTTAGGAGTAAAAGATCCTGATAAAGACCCTTATGAAATCGTTAAAAGATATATGGTAATTGAAAAAGGTTATATTAAGACATTAAACCCTTCCCCAATCTCAAGGCCATGGATTCAAGCTTTCACAGCAGATTTTCTTGGTAAAGGAAATTATCAACTCTACACGGCAGATGTTATCAGTAAAGAAATTCAAGCACTAAATGAAGCTGGAGTAACAGAATACCTGCTTTGGAATGCTGTTTCTCAATATTCAACTGAAATAAATTTCTAAACTAAAAGGACTTGCCAATTAATTGGCGAGTCCTTTTTATAATGTTTATTGTTCTTTCAATGAACTGTAATCAAAGTTTGCTAAAACAGCCTTTACTTCTTGGTCGTTATCCCCTAGAAGCGCAGATCCATTACTTGTACGATCTACAAGTGTTAAATCCATTGGTCTGACGACTTTTGTTTCGCCATTTCCGGCAACGATTGTGTATTCATTGTTTGAAGTGATTTCTCCATCCATGAATACGACACGATGAGGTTTTGTCTTCAATTCACGTAAAACCATCAATCCACGTTTTGCACGTGTGAGCATTGAAATTTCTAATACATTAAATCGTTTAACTGCCCCACGTTGTGTTGTAAGGAAAGAAGAAACAACTTTATGTTCTAACGAGTAAACCATCGCTCCAGCAACAAAGTCTTCTTTACGAAGGTTAATTGCTTTCACACCGCTGGCAACAGTACCAACGACTGGAATTTCGCTTAATTCATAACGTAAGCCAAATCCGCAGTGCGTTACGATAAATACTTCTAAGCCTTCTGGATTTGTAACAACTACTTTAACTACTTCATCCGTTGTAGGCTTTAGTTTCATTGCATTACTTGTACGAGTTTTATATCCACGGTAAGTATTAAACTCATTAAATAAGGTTTGTTTTACTAAACCATCTTTTGTAAAGAAGACAGCCGTCCAATCTTTATAAGACTCATCACTATCTTTAGCTTTGACGAATCCAGTTAGAATGACTTCGTTGCTACCTAAAGAAATGGATTGACTTAAATGGTTCCCCACATCTTTCCATTTCGCTTCCGGAATTTCATGCACTGGTAAGTGTAAGTAATTTCCTTTTGAAGTAAATAGAATTAAGTTGTCTAACGTTGAAGCTTTTTGACAAAGAATGACTTCGTCTCCTTCACGCATCCCGTTTTCTTCTGGAGCGCTTGAAGCAAATGAACGTGGGCTAACACGTTTATAGTACCCTTGTTTTGTAGCGGCAACATAGACTTCTTCTTCAGCGACTAACACTTCAGTTTCAATCTTAATCTCTTCAATTTCAGCTTGAATTTGCGTTAAACGAGGAGTTGCGTACTTCTTCTTCAAATCACGAAGTTCACTCTTCATTACTTGAAGAAGAGTTTTTTCGGA
>CAJPNA010000178.1 GCA_905371865.1 uncultured Carnobacterium sp. | reverse complement strand
GTTCATTTTATAGGGTTAGTTTTTTTGAAAGTTTTGTATAAATAATCACTGCAAATCTCATTTGCCCCCTTTACTAGATTTTCTAGTAAAGGGGGAGTTTCTTTTAACGTAACTTATTCCAGATACGATACCTTCCTAACTCTATAAAAAAGGTCGGACTGAATAGTCCGACCTTTAAACATGTCATTAAAAATTATTTTAAAGTAATGGAAACTTTCCCATTAGAAAAGCTATTATCAAGCTCTTTTTAATCTTAAGAACATTAGAAGTGAAATTTCCAAGCATCCATAAATTTACATTGGCAATTATTATCGGATTTCTACTTACAATTATATCCGGATTAATAATCCCAATTGATATATATCTTTTGTTTTCAAATGAACTTTTTAGAATTACTATTATTGGTGTATTTTTATAATCTTTGTATTGAGAAAAGATAATTTCTCCTTACTTCAGTTAAGTATATCTATTGTCTCATACTCTATATCTTCTAGTTCTTGCACACGATGAGTTATCATAATAACCGTTGTATTATCTAATTTAGATAAATTTTCTAAAATCATTTTTGAGCTAGCAATATCGATACTTGAAAAACTTTCATCTAATAAAATAATCGGATTGGGATTTACCAGTAACCTAGCAATTGCAACTTTTTGCTTTTCTCCACCTGATAAATCAGTTATAGATTTAGTTAAGTCAATATCTAACTGTTTAATAATCTCCTTAAAATTATCAGACTCATCTTTTCCTAGTAGAATATTTTCCTTGATACTTGTGTCAAACATATATCCCTGTTGCCTTAAATAACTAAACAATTTGTCTGTGTTATATTCTGTCATATTAATACCATCAATCAAAATGACACCTTTTTTGGGCTCTAGTTGTTGTAATAACAGCTTAAATAGTGTGGACTTTCCTGTACCGGAAGCCCCGTTCAGTACATACCATTTCCCTTTATCTAACCGAAAGTTAATGTTGCTAAATAACACACGATCTGTTGTGTAACCAAATTCTAACTCTGAAATAGATACACTATTCCAATCCAATAAAACAGGTTTTTCAACAATTTTATCATTACTTGCTTCAAATTTTTCAATTTTATCTAACAGTTGAACTGAAGAATGGATAATAGTCATATATTGATTAATCGCAGAAATTGAATCAAATAACTTCATTGCTAAATCGGTTGTAGACAGGATTGCACCTACTAAAATCAACTTATTTAGTATCAATAAACCTGTTACAAAAATGACAGATAATTGACTAATTACATTTAGTAGAAAAATAATAAATGTGACTTTGCTCGTTTCTTTAGCAAGTAGCACTCGACTATTCTTAATTTTCAATAACTCTTGACTAAATGTATCCTGATAAAAATTTAAGCCCCCAAATTCTTTTAGAACATCAATCCCTTTCATCATGTTATTAATTTTATTCAAGTAACTTTTATTCGCCTCAGAAACTTGATTTCCAGCATTGGACACCATTTTCTTTGTCAGCAAAGGAATAAAATATAATATAATCGACAAAATCAGACTAACTACGAATAACAAGTAATGGATGTAAAATAAAGCAATTAAAGATAAAATGGCACGCAACATAAATCGTATCATACCGAAAATACTTCTCAACACTTTATTTTCAATCATATTTACATCGTTTTGAAGAAAGGACTCGATTTCCTTTTGTTCTTGATTATCAATATAATTAGCCTTTATATTCCATGAAGCATATGACATATCACTACGCATATCATTAGATATGTTTTGAATAACGTTTCTTGATAGACTGTCTGATAATATGAAATGATTAGACTAACAATCCATAATCCCAAAATAAGGAATACTTCATACATAAATACTTTTACATTTTGTTGGATAATATATTCAGCAACCTTCGTCATACGTAATGCAGCATAGACTTGTAACCCCGATACAGTAAATAGCCCTGCTATATTTAGTATAATTCCGAACATCTCTTTTCTTAAATATTTAATCATTTCTATCCTCCTCCAAAGAACTCAAAAACTCAAGGTCAAGTGGTCTATATTTTTTTGGCAATTTGTCTTAAAAAGAATTATTCCCTTTATTACAATGCCTTTTTGATTACATTGTTCCTTCTAAGAACGGCGTTACCAATCCCATCCACTCCAATGGAAGATAAGTGGACAAATATCCGTGATTATATCCCTTTGCTTCATATAAAATACAATTGGAATGCATTTTCTGAAATAGTTTTGCCGATTCCTTCACGCATTTCATTTCCTTTTCTCCATAAATATAGAGAACCTCTGCTGAACTATCTGAAATCGCTGGTTTCAATTGATAACTGGCCATATAGGTGTTATAAATCGTTACTAATGTCTTCATCGGCAATCGTGGCATATCTTCCAAATAGTACCTTTCTAATTCTTCTGGATACGCCATCTTAGGATACATCTTTCTCATGAGTTTTAATTGCATTTTACATGCAGCCTTACCGAACATCAACTTCCCAAAACATTTTACAAAGGCGATGCTCATTTTTGCTAGTTTAGGTTGTGGTATACATAGACTTCCGTCAATAATTACTTTGTCAGCTATATGAGCATCTAACGAAAGTAACTCTATGACAATTTGTCCACCAAGAGAGACTCCGCCTAAAGCAAATACATGCCCATCGCATTGATCTTTTATATACTCCAAAATCTCTTGTGCAGATTGTTCAGTAGATACATACTCCTTTTGGAACTCTTCTCCGTGTCCATCTAAAACTGGCAAAATCACATGGTATTTATCTGACAGAAGACGCGCTTGCCTCAAATAATTCCACCAAGAATTCCCTCCTCCATGAATCAATATGATATGAGGATTATGATTATCTCCAAATTCATGAAATCTCATCAAAAAGCTCCCTTTCCACTACCATTTCTTTTACTATTGTAATCCAAGCGTTCAAAAAACACATCATAATTCTTCTCAAAGTCAGTTCACATGATTATATCCAACAAAAAAGGCCGGACTGAATAGTCCGACCTTTAAACATGTCATTAAAAATTATTTTAATGTTACTGAAGCGCCAACTTCTTCTAATTGAGCTTTTAATGCTTCAGCTTCTTCTTTAGCCACGCCTTCTTTTAATACGCCAGGAGCGCCATCAACTAATGCTTTAGCTTCTTTTAATCCTAATCCAGTTGCTTCACGAACAACTTTGATTACTTTAATTTTTTGGTCTCCAGCAGAAGTTAATTCTACAGTGAAGTCAGTTTTTTCTTCTGCAGCTTCGCTAGCGCCACCTGCTACTACAGCTACAGGAGCTGCTGCAGTTACGCCAAATTCTTCTTCGATAGCTTTTACTAAGTCGTTTAATTCTAATACAGTTGCTTCTTTAATGTCAGCAATGATTTGTTCAATGTTTAATGCCATTTTTAATTTCCTCCATTTTTTGGTTGTTTTAATAATTTTTGTTTTGTGTTTTTAAAGTTAGCTAGCTCGCTTTATTAAGCTGCTGCGCCATCTTTTTGATCTGCAACGGCTTTGATTGCCAATGCAGTATTGCGAACTGGTGCTTGTAATACTGATAATAGCATTGAAAGTAACCCTTCGCGG
>CAJPNA010000177.1 GCA_905371865.1 uncultured Carnobacterium sp. | reverse complement strand
AGCAATCAAATTAACTTCATAAAAATCAGGATGGATAAAGCTTTCCGAGTATTCTATCACTTCTTTGGTTGTATTGTTAAAGATCGTTTTCTTCACAATCACTACCGAATTGGTTTGGAGCTCGTCTGTTTCAGGGATATCCAATGTCTTAAATTCAATTGTCATACTCATAGGCATATTCACTAAGTTGTTTTCAATACCCAACTCTTTAGAAACACTTCCACCATCTGAAATATGATGAACTGCCTCTTCACTTAATAAGGTTGTTTGAACAAAACGCTTTTGAATTTTCCATAAAGTATCATCAATCATCGCTCTTTGAACGATTTCATATAAAGGACCTTTCCCTTCAAATTGACTTAAAACGCGTTTATCTTTACAGATTTGTATCGAAGTCTCTACTCGTTCCGAATTCTTTTGCGGATTGAATTTCTTCGTTAGTCTTTCACTAAAACTAACTTTTCGATGCAACATGTTTTTACGAACGAAGGTCCCTTCTCCTTGTCTTCGAATCAAGTAGCCTTCTGCCACTAAATCATTTAATGCTTTAACGACTGTTGTATTACTAACCTGATAGATTTTTTTCAAATCACCTTCGGAATAAATTTTAGAGCCGGGTTTAAATTTGCCTTCGTCAATCTCTTTTAAAATGTTTTGTTTTATAATTTCATACTTTGGTAGCATGCACAAACACTTCCGTCCTTATATTTTAAAGCCATCATATCAAAATAATTTCCTCAAGTAAACAGAATAAACACCCCTTCTACGGAAAGGGGCGTTTAGGATTAAGGTTGTTTACCGATGTACGCTAAAATACCGCCATCCACATAGAGGATATGACCATTTACAAAGTCACTTGCACTACTTGCAAGGAAGATGGCCGGACCTTTCAAGTCTTCTGCTTCTCCCCATCTTTCTGCTGGTGTTTTTGCGATAATAAATTTATCGAATGGATGTCTTTCTCCATCCGGTTGAATTTCACGAAGAGGAGCTGTTTGCGGTGTCGCAATATAACCAGGTCCAATTCCATTACATTGAATATTGTAGCATCCGTATTCTGATGCAATATTACGTGTTAACATCTTCAATCCGCCTTTAGCTGCTGCATAGGCAGAAACAGTTTCGCGTCCTAATTCACTCATCATTGAACAGATGTTAATGATTTTACCGCCACCTTTTTTAATCATTGAAGGAATAACGGCTTTTGATACGATAAATGGCGCATTTAAATCCACATCGATGACTTGACGGAAATCTTCAGCCGCCATTTCATGCATTGGAATTCGTTTGATGATTCCAGCATTGTTGACTAAGATATCAATCACGCCAACTTCTGCTTCGATTCTTTTCACCATTTCTTGAACACCAGGTTCATCCGTAACGTCACAAACATATCCGTAAGCCTTAATGTCTTTTTCCGCATAGTTTGCTAGACCTTTTTCTACTCCACTTTCATTTCTGTCATTAAATACGATAGTGGCACCAGCACTTGCTAATGCTTCTGCAATCGCAAACCCGATTCCGTATACTGCACCTGTTACGAGTGCAACTTTCCCTTTTAATGAAAACATGTCATTTGTCATTTTACTCACTCCTCACTATTTAAGATCTTGCATTGGAACCATATCCATATCAGTATAGGTAATGTTTTCTCCAGCCATTCCCCAGATGAATGTGTAATTTGAGGTTCCCACACCTGAGTGAATAGACCAACTTGGTGAAATACATGCTTCTTCGTTTCCAACTACTAAGTGTTTTGTTTCTTGCGGAGTTCCCATGAAGTGGAAAACTCTTGTATCAGGTTCCATATCAAAGTAAAGGTATGTTTCCATACGACGTTCATGCGTATGACATGGCATTGTATTCCAAGAGCTACCTGGTTCAAGGACTGTGTACCCTAATTGTAATTGGCAGCTTTCGCATTGGTTTGGATGAACATATTGATAAATCTTTCTTTGGTTTAATGTATTGGATTCACCCATGCAAAGCGGAACAATTTTTTCAATGCTTAATTTTTTATTTGGATATTTATGATGGGCTGGAACAGACACAACGTAGAATTTCGCTGGGTCTTCAGCAGAAACACTTGAGAAAGCAATTTCCTTTGTTTCTTTCCCGATGTAATATCCATCTTGTTTCACCATATTTTCTGAAACTCCATCAATTTCAATAACACCTGGGCCCCCAATATTAATGACACCCATTTCACGTCTTTGTAGGAAGTATTCCACTCCTAACTCTGTTGATAATTCAATAGTTAATTTCCCTTCAACTGGCATTACCCCACCAAAAATCATGCGGTCGTTATGAGTGTACGTCAACTTCACTTGATTTGGTTCGAATACTTTCTCAACTAAGAACTCCTTTCTTAATTGCTCCGTAGAATAATGTCTGATATCCTCTGGACTGTGTGTATATCTCGTTTCCATAGTTCTCCTCCTTAATTGATTCATAAAAGCTTTTTACTACCAAATGATTTTTCGCTTTTGGTAGCGCTCTCGGGTTCAGTCTAACACTAAACTAAACCAGTTTCAAGTAAAAGTTAACGTGTTAACACGTAAACTTTTGTTTTTCAAAAAGATTTTTTGGTGCATTTCACAATGTTAACATTTAACAAATCTTTCTTATAAATCATTCAAATAGATAAAAAACTCTGGTTTACAGATTTGATTTCAAACTACTTTTCACAAGGTTTTTCTATTTAAATTTTTTATTATTTTAATCTATCCTTTTGGTTTATAATCAGGGACTTCAATTTTATCTATTTCTTGGTAAGGTGCCAACGTAGATACCATCACAATCGGCTCATCATATGAATTGTTTACATAATGCACTTCATTTGGTTCAATATGAATAAACTGTCCTTTGGATAAAGTAACTTTTTCATCATCCACATATATATCAATTTTTCCCTCGAGAATATAGAAGTTCTCTTCCATAATCTCGTGATAATGTGCTGGAAAATCTTGACCAGGATTAAATTTTACGATTGCAAAATTCGATCTAGGTCCCTTCATTAAATATTTAGGACCACTATCACCAAAACGATATTCTCTTTCATTTTCGTTTAAAACAAACATAGAAACACTCCTATAAGATTAAAAATGAATTTTGACGATAAATAAATACTTCCTTCTCAAGAAATAGAAAAGGAAGTATTGCATTACTATAAAATGATATTTCTGTTAATGTTCTCCAGGAACCTGTCCATATGTCTTAAAAACATCAACTGCGACTTGAATTTGATCCTCCGTTAATTTTGCCACAGGACGACCTAAAGAATGTGCAACATACAAAGTCTTTGCAGATTCTTCTAAATAAACAGCTGCATATAATGCTTCAGTTAAATTTTTCCCGATAGTCACAACCCCATGGTTTTTCAAAACAACCGCTAAGCTGTCTCCTATATAGTCCACTACAGCAACACCCATTTCAAGGCTAGCTGCTGAACTATATGGGGCAACATGAACATGTCCTTTTGTAGTGTTTGCTAATGTTGTTAGATCACAATCAATACGGTCAAATACTAACCCTAATCCAGTTGCATACGGTTGATGGGTATGAATAATTGAATTAACATTAGGCATATTTTTATAGATATAACAT
>CAJPNA010000176.1 GCA_905371865.1 uncultured Carnobacterium sp. | reverse complement strand
GCCTCAGGAAAATCTTTTAAAATTTCCTGTGCTGCTTCAATTCCACTAGTTGGTTCCATGCGAATATCCATCAAGACGAGGTCTGGTTGATGAGTAATATATAATTCGATAGCATCTCGTCCGTCGCTTCCTGTCCCTAAAACTTGAATATGGTCATGAACGGATAGAATCGTTTCTAAAGCTTGAAGTACTAGAAAGTCGTCATCGACTAGAATCGTTTTAATCATGTTTGCTCTCCTGTTTTGGGATACGGATAAAGATGTCATATCCATTTGTGGTTTGTAGTGTCATAGCTCCTTTATGTTTCTCCACGAGTTCTTTCATCATCGTGAGTCCCATTCCGTTTGGAGTGTTCGTGGTTATTGTCCCATTATCTTTGTATTGAATCGTATAATAACTTTTTTGCTCTAGTAAAAATAAATTAATGCTTGTTCCATTAGAATACTTCACAAAATTTGTCATCATTTCCTTACAGATGGTGATGAGATTATATTTTAAATCAATAGGAATTTCATCAGTAATCGTATTTTGATAGTTGATTTGAACCTTTTCTTTTAAAGGAGCAAGGATTTCATCCATTTTTTGAGAAAGTAAGAAAGAGTCGTCGTAAAGGTTATGAATCGTTGAACGAATTTCGTTCATTCCGTTTTGGAGAATTCCTGAAACTTGTTCCAATTTTTTCTCCACAACAGGTTCATTGGTGATGATTTGCAGGGCTTCTAGTTGCATAATCGACGCACTGAGCGTATGTCCGATTTGGTCATGCAAGGCGTGGGAGATACGATTACGTTCTTTGAGAGCCGCGACTTCCATTTGTTTCAAGGTTTCTTCTTGGTTGAATTGTTGCCTTTGAATAAGCAATTGTCTTTCGAGTTCTAGATTATCTTGAATCAGATAACTCTTCATTCGAAAGGCTTTATCATATCGACTTCGTAAGATTACATAACTTCCAATTACACTTACAAGAAGAGTGAGAATATTAGGGTTTACAATCAAGACAAGAATGGAAATTAATCCATAGAGGCCAAATAATTGAACCGCATGAATCACAAAAATAGCAGTATAAAGTCCATTTGAAGGAAATAAAATACATATAATAGTCGATAATATGAAGGCTCCGCGTTGAAGTTTTATTGAATCAGAAAAGTCCATCGTTAAGGAAAGGATAAAGATACAAATTCCTAAAAAGATGGTAAATACATCTGCATCTTGGCTAATGATATACATGCTAATGAAGCTAAAAAACATCAATTTCTCTACAAAAGTTCGCAAAATGCTTTCCTCCAGGATTTATTCTCCTTTAGTGTAGCTGAAAATTGCATAAAATTCTACAGATTTATGACAAATGTCATTAGAAAGAATCTACATTTGACACTATGTTTTAAGAGGGAGAATTTGTATACTGAAAATGTAAAATAAATCAATGAGGTGAAGACATGGAATATAGTATTCAAGTTAAAGGGCTTGTAAAACGATATAAAGAATTAGTGGCCTTAAATCATTTTAATATTGAAATCAAAAAAGGGGAGCTTTTAGCCCTTCTAGGACCAAATGGGTGTGGGAAAACAACGGCGATTAATAGTATGTTGGGCTTCCTAACTTTTGATAGTGGAGAAGTTACAATACTTGGAGAAAATAAGTTTCCTTTATCAAATGCCGCGCGTCGCGAGATTGGAATTGTGCCTCAAGATTTGGCGTACTTGAATAATTTAACGGTGGAAGAGAATATAGATTTCTTTTGTGGGTTGTATATTTCCGATTCTGCTACTAGAAAACAATATGTGAAAGAATCAATCGAATTTGTTGAATTACAAGATTTTCGTAAATTTGTTCCAAAAAAATTAAGTGGAGGCTTAAAACGTCGCTTGAATATCGCTTGTGGAATCGCGCATAAACCAAGTTTAATTTTCTTTGATGAACCTACCGTTGCGGTTGATACGCAAAGTCGCTCTTTCATTCTTGATGGAATTCGTAAGCTTAATGAACAAGGGAGTACGATTATTTATACAACTCACTACCTTGATGAAGTAGATGGTTTAAGTGACCGAATCGTGATTATGGATAAAGGTAAGAGTATAGTTTCTGGGACTTCACAAGAATTAAAGAACTCGATTGCAACTTCTGAAATTATCCAAGTAGAATTGTCTACAGTTCCTACAGAGGAACAAGTAGCTCGCTTAAAACAAATTCCTCACGTTCTTGTATTAGACTACCATAAAGATCATTTGAAATTTAACTTCGAACAAGGAACGAATCACTTACTTCACGTGGCAAACGCTCTTGAAGAATTAAACTTGAGCTATGTTCGATTATACAGTGAACAGCCAAGCTTAGATGATGTGTTCCTTGCATACACAGGGAAAGGACTTCGAGATTCATGAAGACATTCTTAAAGTTATTTACTTATTTATCAAAAGACGCTTTAAAAGATTACGCATTTTCTTTTTGGGTTTTACTATATCCAATTATTCTAATTTCATTTTATTTTGTATCTTTTTCAGGAATCATGAATCAAGAAATTTCACCAGTTAGGGTTGCAATTTCGCCAAATAACATGTATCACCATGTATTTGAACAAGCAGGAGAGCATTTTGAAATTATAGATATTGAGTCTGAGGAAGAGGCAAAAAAATTAGTTCAGGAAGATAAAGCTGACGGCTATGTTCAAGATAATCTTGATGTAGTCGTAAGCAAAGAGTCGGGTGTTTCCCAAAGTGTCTTAAAAAATGTCATTACACAGATTAAACAAATCGAATCACTCGGAAACGCGGCAGCAACCATTAATTTTAATCAAAGCTGGGTGAAAGAAACGAAGAGTGATGTGAGTGAAGGAACGATGATGTTTTATAATGCTCTAGCAAGCTTCACCATGTATTCTATTTTTAGTGGAGTGGTTTGTGCTGCCTATATTAATGGGAATTTATCCCCGATTGGTCGACGTGTGATGGGGAGTCCTTTTAATAAAGGGAAACTCATTTTATATTGCTTCTTGACTTCGATGATCATTAATATTGCTTCAAATGCACTTTTACTAGCTTATATGACTCAAGTATTAAAAATTAATCTTTTCTCTGATTGGGCAGGAAGTTTACTATTGATGTTAATGGGAAATATTTTTGGTGTTTCAGCAGGACTCTTAATAGGTACTGCTCAAAGATTAACGATGGATGCGCGTATTGTATTTGCATTAATGTGCAATTTAGTGTTATCAGCTCTTGCAGGGATGATGGGAAGTGCCATTAAGAACTTTGCAAACACATTTATTCCTGGATTCAATCAATTTAATCCAGTCGCATTAGTAATGTCAGGTTTTTATCAATTAAACCGATTGGCAGGCAGTGCGCAAATGGGAAGAACGTATGTATTATTAGGGATATATACTTTAGCTTTACTAGGGTTTGCACTATTAAGATTAAGGAGAACACGTTATGATAGTCTATAAATATTTTTTAAAACTCGCTTATCGTCTAAAATCATACGCTTTGATTTTCTTAGTCGTCTTTATGGGCTTGGGAGCTTCTCAAGTAATTGGAAATCAACAAACATCAGGGTTTAAGGACACAAAATATAAAGTAGTTATTAAAGATCAATCGAATGGAACAAGCGACATTATCAA
>CAJPNA010000175.1 GCA_905371865.1 uncultured Carnobacterium sp. | reverse complement strand
CTGTTGATGAATCTACATTAGTTTCCAACCAAAAATCTGTCTGTAAATGTCGACATGCTTCATAAATCACAGACTCGTCTATGTTGTAACCATCATTTTCAAAATGAATATCTATTGTTTTGGTTAGTCGGTCTGAAATATCACTATCGTGGAGTGTCTTCCTTGGAGTGGTAAACTGAATCATTCCAGTAATGTTTACTTCATCTCCGTCCGATTCATTCGTAATTTCATATTCTTCAATCCTCCAGCTATCGAGAATACTACTAATAACAACACCTAACCACTCACGGTCACTATAACCACATTCTAATTCCCACTTAATTTCATCAATAATTGATTTAATTTTACCCATCAAATAGTCTTCACGTTCAAATGAGCAATCTGTGGTAATATAAACATCATAGTGTATTTTAGCTTTATATGAAAACTCTAATTTATATCTCACCATTTCATTAGTCCCCCACTCGTTCAATGATTACATTCGATTTAACATTTGACTCCGCAGCTTCAATCACAACTTCAAAGTCGAACTCATATTCCAAATCCGTGATTGGTGTTAAATCAATGTAAAAATCGTTTCGATTTAGCATCGATGTAAATGGGTCTGCGAAGAAGTGAGTAATGTCTTTATTACGTGTTAGATACATGTCATCGCTAGAAAATTCGATTTCAGCATTGATTTTAAATTCTCCGTTTACAAAAATGATACTCACGTCATTGTTGCGGATTTTCAATGAATTATCTCTCGATTTACAATTAGTACGTGGTAACATCAATTGTATCACGTTAATAACATGTTGCTTTGTAAACTCACACTCCAACTCATTTGAGCGACTCATGATTTTTTCTTGAATCATTTCAATTGCACCCGATTCAGTAATTCCACTATCACATGTAATTGTATCTTCGAAAACATTTACCAAAATTTTAGGTCTGGCCATATAGTTTAATGACAAGTTGTAGTTCATACATACACCTCGATTCATATTTACAACCATTATACCTCATTTGCGAAAAAATGTCACGTCAATTCATTTTAGAATTGACGTGACATTTTTAAAATTCATGTATCCAATTCACTTGACTATATCCCACATCAACAGCAAGTTGTAGCGACCAATCAATGTTGTAATTCCATTCTGAAATTTCGTGAATGTAAGATGATTCCAACATCCAGTTTGAAAACATGAACTGATACCAACTCTCTAATAGTAATTGCGTAGCATCTTCATCAACATTAACGATTGAGTCATCATTTACCTTAAGTGCAATCATACCCTCAATCCAAAGAGAGTCACCATTGGATTCACTACCAAGTAATGAATTCACGACCTCAACATTTTCAACTCCTAACATTAAATGTGTTGCCAAGTCTTCATCGAGTTCATTCACTTGCTCCATGAACGTTGTATAATTCATTCTATCAATTTGTGATTGTACTCGTCGTTCAATCAAGTTTCTTAACTTGAACTTTGAATCCGAAAATCCGTCTTGCTGAAAGTCAAGCTGAAATATCGGTTTCAGTTCGATTTTGTAATTTAATACTGTCATTTGCTCACCTATGTTGTTTTAATCTCGCATTCTAAGTCAATTAGTCTACATTTGTGATTTAAATTGGTATTGCAATCAACACCTTCCCACTCTTGTAGTACAACATCGTTTTCCCAATCGTACAACCAATCACAAAAATACTCATATAAGCAATTAATTGCATTAACAGTCAATTTCGTTTTATTCAAATACAAGTCATGCGCACCCGGAATCACATCAAATGAAATCACACAACCAATTTTGAACAGATTACCTAGTGGTTTGGAAACCACATAGTCATGCTCGCAGTTCATCACCACGTCAGTAACATTACCACCAACGATTCTCTCAATAATGTCAATTGGATTTTTAGACTTGAAAGCATTTTCAACTTGAGTTCCATCTTCATCTTGTAAAAACTCACCAAGTCTCTCGTTTAATGTTGCGTCATACGACTCTTTCGATGTGTACAACAAATCTTCTGCGTAATCCACACTCACGTTGTATGTTACCTCTGTTTCATAATCAATAGAAATAATCACTCGTCTCATATTCAACCACCTCATCGTTTTAATTCATGTTCGATTCTCACTCTACGTGGTGACGTGTCAACGTCCAATCGATAGTCATAAGTATCATCGTTTAGAATTACATAGTCATCCATGATGTATAATCGATTGTCTCCCATCCATTTTACAATATAATCACGTAAGTCATCTTCGTTTACAGTTCTGAGTGGATTGAAAATCCCACGATATTGGAAATCGATGACGTAATTAAGTTGTAAAAAGTCGCCAGTCCACTTACTTGACGCAACGACGTTCGTAATTTTACAACCATTCAAGTTCTCATCTAATGCAAATGCCAATAAATAATGAGCTTCTAGCTTAAGTGTCTCGTAGCCCACATTGCTTTCAAATTTGTATTTATTTTGTTCAATGAATTTATCAACAATTTCTCGTTGATTCTTAAAATCAAATTCATCTGTAGAGTCAACTGGTCTGACTCCAATAATCCAATATGGTTCAACTTCAATTTTTAATTTTAATTGCATAATCTACTCCTCATCTTCTAAAATCTCAGTTTCAACTTTCACGTTGTCACTATTCACATCAACAAGTAACTTATACATATACTCTCTATACTTTCCAGAAAAATCCGTCAACTTCAAGAACATTTCTTCGGTTTGCATCCACCAGACCATGTAATCTTTAAGCAATCTATCAATATTATCATGATTCACAAGTCTCGATAACACTTTTGTTCTGAAATCCACATGTCCAATGATTTTTAAAACTCCATTCAACCACTCAACTCGACAGTCACAATTATCAATAAAGATGTCGTATTTTGGAATTTTCAAAACATCTTGTAAAACATATATCATTTCATGTTCGACCACATAATTGTCCAATTCACATACTAGAACATCGTCACCCTTATCAATTTGATGTTGTAATCTAGTCTCTAAAACATCCAACCATCCACGATTTGAGTTATCACCATTGAGATGTTCAACTCTAGCTATCAATTGCGGTCTTACTTCTATATTAAATTCAAGTCTCAATTTATTCACCCACTTAATCTTTTCTCCAATCCGCATGAACGTCTGTGTTAGTTTCGTCTGCATAAATTGTATAGAAACACTCTACGTCATTTTCACCAAACCATCCACTCACTAACCAAATGTGTGCTCCTTCACAGTACATCCAGTCGTGAATGTAATCTAGAAGTCTTTCATCATACATTGTCAATTCTTCTAAAGCTTCAACTTTCATCACAAGTTCGAAATCTAAAGTCAAGTTTTCAAACTTGTGCGTAAACTGCACAAGTTCAATTGTTTTATAGTCAATCTTCCACAAGTCGAATGTCGCTCTTAATAAATCTTGACATGTGTTCAAATCCACATTATCAGCAATAGCGCATTCGAATTTATCCATATTACGACGTGTGAACTACTCCTACCTGCACTATTGTTCAGAGGTAGGAGCTTCTTGGGTAATATGCTGACTTGTTAATTCGTTGACGAATTAACAGAGGTTACATAAATTTACCAAGCTATCCCCGTAGTCCCTGCGGTTTTATTTTCTTATTTTTTACAATAAA
>CAJPNA010000174.1 GCA_905371865.1 uncultured Carnobacterium sp. | reverse complement strand
CATCAACGTGAGTACCACCACTCGGTGTCGGAGCACCATTCGCATACGATACAATTGTTGATTGTACATCGTCTACATATTTGATAGCACAACGTACTTGAAATGGATAGTTATTTAACTCAATTTGTTCATCAATGATGATTGGTTCTTTCACTTTGGACAATCCGTCGAACTCATGTGATAATTGTTGAACATAGTCACCGAGACCGTTCTCATAATACCATTCATATTTAGTCACTGGATTTGTTCGCTCATCTGTTAATGTAATTTTGATTCCCGGACACAAGTAAGCTGAGCTTTCAAGTTTGTGAAGAACATCACCAATCACCCAGTTAATGTCCTCAATCATTGGTTTTGGATTATCGTCAGATACTGGACCGTCATCTGGTAAGAATGTTACAGTCGTACCAGTTCTAAGAGTACTTCCATCTTTCAACGTAATATGTCCATTATCAATAGAAACTACATCTTTCTTTGGAATATGTTTGATGAGCTTTTGCTCAATAATGTTTTCTAAATGTATAGTCAATGTATATACATCAAATCCACCATTTAATTCCAGTTTTCCATTTATTTCCGATGTTGCGTGACACACAGCTTCGATTGTCATGTATTTTGAAAGAGCATTCGCCGCTTTCAATCCAATTCCGTGCATACCAGTGATACCAACACCACCATAATTGCTCTTGAATTTACCAGAAGCATGTAATTTAGTCGTAGAGTTGATAATATCACTAAATGATTTACCCGGACCTTTTGGAATACCACGACCAAAGTCTTGAATTGTCAATGCGTTATCTTTATGGATTGTTACACGAATCGCATCACCAAATCCAGCAACATATTCATCAAGAGAGTTTGATAAAACTTCTTGTAATAACTGAATTAATGCTTTCGGTGAGTGATTGTCTGAAATTTTATTCGTAGACCCCACGTACATCCCCGGTACTCGACGCACCGCTTCAATACCATCATACAAATCAATACCAGTATAATTATTTGTCAATTAAATTCACTTCCTATCTTAACTAAAATGTTCATGTATCATTGCGGTCACATAACGTAAGTAACGTGAAGCCGAATCTTTGAACAGTTTCTCGTCTGTAATGGACGTCAGTCTATCTAATGACTCACGCTCAAATCCAGTGGATTTCTTCACTCGAATCGCTTTTGTTAATTTCACGTCTTTCACATTCGCTAGTCCATACTCATCGTATTTCGTTCCATTTTTAGCAACGTGCTCGTATGGTTCAATCGTAGCACTAAATGTGATTTCGTCGTTTGGCAATAATGTACCAGCTTTGATTAACTCACGAGTGTATTGTACCCAAACATGGTCTGCTAATACTTTACGACCACCAACTTTCTTAACATCTGTCAAGAGTAGTGTTGGATTGTCTTTTTCGTCTCGACCAATACGACCAACCGTTGCTTTGAAATTACCACTTTCACATTTTAATGGTTTTGATAATTTCGCCAATGATTTGCGTTTGTGTTCCGTCTTAGATGTAATACAGTCTACAATAAGAGTATGTGCTTTGTCAACCGCTTCTTTTACATTTAAGTTTGTGACAACTTTCACACGGTCTGGATTTGATTTACAAATCTCTTTGTATCCTTTACGAACTTTTTTGATAAATTGTTTATCTGTCTCAAATCTATCTTTCTTACCACGTGTTTTCATTCGTGATTCAATTTCAGATTCTGGGACATCAATATAAATTGTTAAGTTCGGTTGGTTTACACCAACGACCATGTTATTTAGTTGTTTAATCTTCTCAATATCTTGACCCTCACCGTATCCTTGATACGCAAGTGTGGAATCAATATATCTATCTAGTAAAATCACATCTGTGTGTTTCACGTTCGGACTCAACACACTATTTACCATATCTGCTCGAGCTGCCATGAATAATAGAATTTCTGACATGCTTGAGCGTGGTACATCTGATTTCACTAGCTTTCGGATTTTCTCCGATAGTTGCGTTGTACCCGGTTCTCGAATAACAAGAACCGAATATCCATCTTTTTCTAGTTTTCGTTGAACTTGTTTTAATATTGTTGACTTACCAACACCATCAAGTCCTTCAAATGAAACAATTTTTCCCACCAACAAAATCCTTTCTATAATAATGTTTTAAATAATTTTTAACTGCTTCTACTTTAATTTCTTGTTCAAGTTCATCAAATAGTTGTTTTGACTCTAATTGATACTCCGTCAATGGTTGAATTTGAGCGTATGCTCGTAATCCAACAGCATCTTTCAACTGTTCCAACTTAATCAAATGAGAAACCCACAGTTTATCAATCGAGTCTACAATAGCAAATCGTTTGTTATCATCAACTCGACTCAGTCCTGTTTTTTCAACTTTTTCGTGATATGCTTGTGTCACGTAATCTACAATTAAGTTTCGAAGTTCCAATTGTGAATTGACATCCATGATGTCATTCACATCTACTGTTTTATGAGTTAATTCCGTGACATCTCTAGCAACTCCGTCCATGTTCACAAGCTCATTAATGAAATATGGGTTTAAGAGTTTATCCACAGTCACTGGAATTGCATTCACACAGTAATCATCTAGATTCATGTGCCCACATAACGCATTCTCGCGTAACTCATAAATTGACAATCGATGTAGTTGTGTCACGTCATCGTATTCCAATAATGATTTACGTGTATCGAAACCATCTCCTTCGATACGTTTTTGCACGTTTGTGACAGCTCTACGTAGTCCAATCGTCGTGATTGGTTCATCAATACTTGCAAATTTTTTAGCTTTAGACTCAATCACATCACCACCGTATCGAGTCATCAAGTCATCTTCCAATGAAATCATGAAAATTGAATATCCAACGTCACCTTGTCGACCGCTACGTCCACGTAATTGATTGTCGATTCGTCTATTCTCATGTTTCTCAGTTCCAATAACGTACAATCCACCAAGTTCTTTAACCATGTGTCCAAGTTTGATATCAGTACCACGACCTGCCATATTGGTAGCAACAGTAACAGCGTATCGTTCACCAGCTTTAGCTACAATTGTAGCTTCATCTATGTCCTGTTTTGCATTTAGTACGTGATGATGAATTTTTCGTTCTTTTAGTAGTTGCGACAGATGTTCACTATTCTCAACAGAAGATGTACCAATTAGAATTGGTTGACCTGTTTTGTGAACACGCTCAACTTCATCTACAACAGCTTTATACTTAGCTTTCTTGGTAGCGAAAATTACATCCTTATCGTCAATTCGACGAATTGGTCTATTTGTTGGAATTGTAATCACTCGCATGTTGTAAGTAGACATAAACTCTTTTCTCTCCGTTGAAGCAGTTCCTGTCATACCAGATAATTTTTCATACATTCGGAAAAAATTCTGATATGAAATACTCGCAAATGTTTTCGTTTCATCATTCACACTAACACCTTCTTTGGATTCTAATGCTTGATGAAGTCCATTTGAAAATTGTCTACCATCCATCACACGACCAGTTGACGTATCAACAATGGCGATAGCATCATCACGGACGATATAATCTACGTCCTTTTTCATTGCAAAATGTGCGTACAACGATTGGTCAATGAGATGAATTAAATTCACATTTTCTAATCCGTATAAGTTATCCACTCTAAAGTAAGACTCAGCTCTGTCAACACCTTGTGGT
>CAJPNA010000173.1 GCA_905371865.1 uncultured Carnobacterium sp. | reverse complement strand
GTTAATAGACTGTTAAGCTTTTTTAGGACTATTTATAATTAAGTACAGTTAAAACTAATTGTAAGAGGATAACTCCTAAAGTACCGATTAACATTAGGACTGCTACGACACGTGTCAACTTTTCAACTGTAGAAAGATTACGTTTTTTTCTGACCAACAAACTCGCTCCTTTTATCTATTTTCATTACTAGTTTACCGTAAAAAAGATGGAATTACTAGTATGAAATATTATTCATATTAGATGAAGTATGAAAATTATTGAAATGAAAATATCCGTATAAAAAGAAAAAGGGCCAAAAGCCTTTCAAAAGAACTTTTTTTTTGATAACATATACATGTTAAATAAATCAAATTGGAGGAAGTTTCATGTCAAAACAACAAATTGGTGTCGTTGGTATGGCCGTAATGGGACGTAACTTGGCGTTAAATATTGAAAGTCGTGGATATAGTGTTTCAATTTTCAACCGTTCATCATCTAAAACAAATGAGGTTGTTGCGCTACATCCAGAAAAAAAATTAGTGCCAACTTATACAGTAGAAGAATTTGTACAATCTTTAGAAAAACCAAGAAGAATCTTATTAATGGTAAAAGCTGGTGAAGCTACAGATAAGACCATTCAAAGTTTGCTTCCACATCTAGATAAAGGCGATATTTTAATCGATGGAGGAAATACATTCTTCAAAGATACAATTCGTCGTAATGAAGAGCTTGCAAACTCAGGAATTAATTTTATCGGTACTGGTGTATCTGGTGGAGAAGAGGGAGCCTTAAAAGGACCTTCCATCATGCCTGGTGGACAAAAAGATGCTTATGACTTAGTAGCACCAATTTTAGAAGAAATCTCTGCTAAAGCAGACGATGGCGCTCCATGTGTCACTTACATTGGACCAAACGGAGCAGGTCACTACGTAAAAATGGTTCACAACGGAATCGAATATGGGGACATGCAATTAATCGCTGAAAGTTACGATATCTTACGTCGTGTTGGTGGGCTATCTGTAGAAGAATGCGCTGAAGTCTTCCAAGAATGGAATCAAGGCGAATTAGATAGCTACTTAATTGAAATCACAGCGGACATTTTAACAAAGAAAGATCCTGAGACAGGCCGCCCAATGGTTGATGTAATCATGGATACTGCTGGAAACAAAGGTACTGGTAAATGGGCTTCACAAAGCGCATTAGATTTAGGGGTGCCACTTCCATTGATTACGGAATCTGTATTTGCACGTTTCGTTTCTACATTGAAAGAAGAACGTGTTGCAGCAAGTAAAGAATTAGCAGTAACGAAGATTCCTGAATTAACAAATTCAGAACGTCAAGCCTTAATCGAACAAGTTCGTAAAGGATTATACTTCTCTAAAATTATGAGTTATGCGCAAGGATTTGCTCAAATGCGTGTAGCAAGTGAAGAGTTTGATTGGGAATTAAACTACGGCGAAATCGCGAAAATCTTCCGTGCTGGATGTATCATCCGTGCGCAATTCCTACAAAAGATTACAGATGCGTTCGAACGTGACCCTCAATTGAAGAACCTATTATTAGATAAATATTTCTTATATGTAACAGAATCTTATCAAGATGCAGTTCGTGATGTTGTTGTAACGGCTGTTCGTGCTGGTATTCCAGTTCCAACATTCTCAAGTGCATTAGCATACTATGATTCATACCGTTCAGAAACATTGCCTGCAAACTTAATTCAAGCACAACGTGACTACTTCGGAGCACATACTTATAACCGTGTAGACAAACCAGGAACATTCCACTTTGAATGGGCACAAGAAAAAGAAATTGAACAATAATTAAAAACGACTAGGTCCTAGCCAATGTGGCTAGGACTTTTTTTGATTGAAGTAATCAGAGTAAATTAAAATATATAAAAGTGATAGAAAATTTCATTAAATTCTGTTAAGAAACTCATGAATATGTTATGATAATTCTGTCAGGAAAAATAATGGAAGGGAGTTTAAAGATGCAAGGGAATCAACGAATTTTAATTATTGAAGATGAAAAAAATTTAAGCCGCTTTGTAGAATTAGAACTACAGCACGAAGGATATGAAACAAAAGTTTGCTCAGATGGAAGAACTGGATTACAAACAGCTATTGATGAGTCTTGGGATGCTATTTTATTAGATTTAATGTTACCAGAAATGAATGGATTAGAAGTTGTTCGTAGACTACGACAAGTAAAACAAACACCGGTCATCATTATGACGGCTCGTGATTCGGTGATGGATCGAGTGGTCGGGCTGGATCAAGGTGCTGATGACTATGTTGTGAAACCATTTGAAATCGAAGAAATATTAGCTAGATTACGTGCGTTATTTAGACGTCTACAAATGGAAGAACAATCTCGTAATATAAAACAAACAAAAGTAGAATACCGTGATTTAGTCATTGAAGTTGAAAATCGTGTAGTTCGAAGAGATGGCGAAGTTATTGACTTAACTAAAAAAGAGTATGAACTTCTTCTTCTATTAATGGAGAATATTGATATTGTTTTATCAAGGGAAATCTTGTTGAAAAAAGTCTGGGGATATAAAAATGAAGTTGAGACGAATGTTATCGATGTTTATGTACGATATATCCGTAATAAAATAGATATTCCTGGAAAGGAAAGTTACATTCAAACAGTCCGTGGTACGGGTTATGTAATGAGAAGTTGAGGAAAAGATTATGAACTCAAATAATCAACATAAATCTGTAGCAAAAAAATGGTGGTTGGTTATTTCAGCCACCATTTTTGCCTTGTTAGGAATATTAACTACTATTCTTATGCAAGGTCAAATTATGACTTTACGTGAAAACGAAAAAAATCAAACCATTGTTTATGCTCAAGTAGTTGTTGACTTACTTTCGAGAAAGTTTGAAAATTTAACGACTTCGGATATTGTTTCTATCTTAAATGAAGCAGAGCAGTATGAACAAGAACAAAACGGTATCTATAAAAAGAACAGTAGCTTTTATCCAATGAATGAGGAATTAAACATTCGCGTATTTGATACAAGTAGGGAACTAATCTTCCAAACGCAACAATGGCAAGATCCTTTGCAAGTATCTAGTACGCTAGAAACCAAATTCGTTCCTTTATCGACAGGAGAAGAAAGCATTCAAGTAACAATGCCGATTTTATCGAGAACGAATCGTTTGCTAATTGGTCATTTGCAAATTATTAATCGGATGGCAAAATTAACAGAAATGAAAAAACAATTGCAGAAATTATATATCCAATTGTTGATTATGGAAGCTTTGGTAGCTATTGGGTTGGCTTATTTCATCTCTAGACTTATTTCCAAACCTATCGAACAAATTCATGATATTATAGCGTCCATTAATGAAGAAAATATTGATAGTAAGCGGCTGATTATTCCTAAGAAAAATGATGAATTCGCAGTAGTTTCTCAACAGTTTAATGAATTACTAGATAAAATTAGTTTTTATATATCTCAGCAAAAACATTTCGTGGAGGATGTTTCCCATGAGTTACGAACGCCAGTAGCGATTGTCGAAGGGCATCTCAAACTGTTGAATCGATGGGGAAAGGATGATCCAGAGGTACTTGAAGAGTCCTTAGAAGCTTCATTGGCAGAAATTAAACGTATGAAAACACTTGTCCAAGAAATGCTCGACTTGTCTAGAGCCCCTCAAGTAAGAGAGCAGTATAAAGATGCGACTACAGAAGTGGTGGATACTTTAA
>CAJPNA010000172.1 GCA_905371865.1 uncultured Carnobacterium sp. | reverse complement strand
AAAAACGATTTCCTTCCACTTTTTCAAGTACTTTTCTTCTTTTGTCAAATAAAATGCCATAGCTAAATCAACCAGATATCCCTGTCGATTTAACATGAACACCCATTCCATATCTCCGTTTGGCGTTTGGTGCCATTTAAACTCATGAAATGAATATTTCTCAAAACACGTTTCCATATCCATTTGATGATCATAGTAGACTAAATCCTGGTCAACTAAAGCATCTACTCTAGAAAAAAGTTCAAGCAGAAACCCACTTGAACTTTTCCCTATCTTTTTTAGACTTTCTTCTTTTAACCAGAATCTAGATTGATATGTTTCTAGATTCGTAAACATCCCATCACCTTATGCTAAAATTCCTAGAACAGAAGCTAAGATACCAATTGCGAATAATAGGATTAATAATTGATAAGTGTTCCATTTTTTCTTCTTCAATAGATAGAATACCAACACTGTAATTAATACTGGTAATAATCTTGGCATCATTTTATCTAAGATTTTTTGAATAGAAACAATTTGCTCTTCACCAGAACTTACAGTTGTGGCATATTGAATGGCAATTTTAGCTTTTACAAATGAGGCTGCTAATGCAGAGATAACGGTTACCCCCACAATATTGGCTGCTTCAGAAATTTTGCTAATTTGGCTGCTTAAAGTTTTAATAGCGTTTGTTCCTAAACGGTATCCAAGGTAGCCCATGAATACTTTGATTGCAAACATACTTAATAACATTGCCAACCAATACCCCATTGGAGCAAATCCTAAACCATCAAGAGCTAAACCTGCAAAGATTGTAGAGAACAATGGCGCTAAACCGAATTGTGCGATAGAATCTCCAATCCCTGCTAAAGGACCCATAAGAGCCATTTTAATACTACGTACAGAATCAATACTTTGACCATCTTCATACATCGCTAATTGCAAGTTAGAAATAAACGGAACTAAATGTGGACTTGTGTTATAGAACTCCAAGTTTGCTTTAGCAGTTTCTTTTAATTTTTCTGGATCATCCTTATAAATCTTCTTTAAGCCAGGTAAGATAACGTTTAAGTAGCTGACCCCTTGATAAGTATTATAGTTGAATCCATTTTGTAAGATGTATGATCTTAATGATGTTCTAAAATAATCACGTTTCGTTAATTTATTTTGTTTAGATTCCATTGCTAAAATCCTCCACTTCGCTAGTTTGAACTGTTTCCACAACTACTTCTTGTTTATTAGAATTTTGGTAGTAAGTAATTAATGCAAATACTGAACCAACTAATGCTACAGCCATTGTTGGTAATTGTAAGTAAGCCACGCAGATATAACCTAGGATTACGTATGGAGTTAGTTCTTTCTTCAACATTACAGATAAAATCATTGCAAAACCGATTGCAGGAATTAATCCCCCAGCTACACCGAAACCACTAATCAACCATTTTGGTAAAGCATTAACAAACGCTTCTAATGCTGGACGGCTTAGTGCAGATAAGATACCAATAATGAAACCAGCAACCGCTAAACCGATATAAGTTGAGTGTGCGATTAGTTTAAATTTACCAAAGTGACCATTTTCAATCGCTTTTTCAGCCATTTTTGGATTACCAGCGAAGAATGTGTATAAGAATGTTGTTACGAATTGGAATAATACCGCAAATGGGAATGAAAGTGCTAATGCATTTTCAGGTGTAATCCCTTGATCTTTTAATGTAATTACCATGATTGTACCTACGATACCAGGTCCTACTGGGTTAGGTGGAACTGTCCCACCAGCACCTACCCCGAATCCCATATAAGCTAATTCAGCTAAAGCTCCGAATGTTAATGCTGTAGGAATGTCTCCTAAAATTAACCCTACAAAAAACGCCATAACAATTGCTCTGTTTGTATAAATTCCTAGTAACATCCCTGAATAACAGAATGCTGTTACTAGACCGATCAAAATACCTTGCATTAATGAAATTTCCATTGTTCTCCCTCTTTTCAGCTAATCATTTCTAATAATTTTTCTAAAGTTTGTGCTCCGTCATTTGTAACCGGAGAAGTTTTTGTATTGAATTGAACATTGTATTTTTCTTTCATTGTTCGAAGTGCTTGTTTATCTTCTTCTCCTAGATAAATGAATTGTGATACTTTATCCTTTCCAGGAGCTGCATGAATGTTACCTACATTCACATTTCCCATTGGAAATCCTTGTTCACATAAGCGAAGTGCATCCGCAGGACTGGATACCACTACAAAAATTGTTTGGTGTGGGGCAGCTTTCCAAATAATTTCGGCAGTTCTTTGGATTGTCCAAAAACGTACATTCACTTCTTTTGGTAATACAGTAGTCATTAATGTTTGTTGTAATTCATCCGTTGACACTGCATCATTCGCACAAATGGCTAAGTTGACTCCTAAACTCTTAATCCATAATTGTCCTTGACCATGGATAAGTCTTTCGTCAATTCTGACCATTTTAATGTTTGGTTTATTTTCCATGTTTTCATTCCTTTCTTTTCTTTTTTACCAGTACATTCCCCAGTCTTTCTTTTTACGCATAAGCGCTTCTAGATAGAAGTAATCACCCCAAATATTTCCCTCGTTAACCCCCTTCCCTGAATGCCATGAATATACTCCTTCATTTAACAAGGCAACGATAGTAGATCCTTTTTTATCCGTATATTTGGTGATTAAGTTATATAGAATTCTATCTGCCCATTTTTCATACTCTTTAACCGTTTCATTGTTTGGAAACTCTTTAGCCATTTGCTGGATACCGCAAACTGCAATGGCAGCTGCAGAAGTATCTCTTGGTTGACCTGAAGTATCATCAAAGATTAAGTCCCAATAACATACAAAGTCTTCTGGAACACGATTTAAGAAGTAGTTTGTTACCGCTTGGAAATATTCAACATTTGTTTCGGATGGAGCATACGCATTGCAAAGAGCAATTCCATAAATTAACCATGCTTGCCCTCTTGCCCATGCAGAGTCATCTGAATACCCTTGTCTTGTTTTTCCATATGCAGGCTCTCCTGTTTCTGGATCAAAGAAGAAAGTATGGAAAGCTGAAGCATCTTGACGAATAGCGTTTTTCAAAGTTGTCTGGAAGTGAGCTTTAGCCATTTCTTGATATTTACCATCTCCAGTTTCATTACTTGCCCAGAATAGAAGAGGAATATTTAATAAACAATCCACAATTAAGCGGTAGTTATCACGTGCTCCTAATTCTCCCCAAGCTTGAATAAAGTTTCCTTTTTCTTGATATCTTGAGGCGAGCTGGTCAGCAGCTTTAATGGCCGCTTCTTTTGCTTTCTCATTTCCTGTTACCTTATAAGCACTAACACAAGAAGGCGTATATAGGAAGCCTAAGTCGTGGTGGTTTACTTCGATTAACCGTTCAATTCGATCAATGAAGGAAGCCACATTCTTTTCGGCTGCTACTTTATATTTCTCCTCCCCAGTAAATTCATAAGCGAGCCACAACATTCCTGTCCAAAAGCCGTTGGTCCATTCGATATTTTCCATCGCTTTATAGTCATTATCGAAGGTCGCTGGCGTCGGGAATTGTTCCCCTAACCGCTCTAAGTTACTATCAATTTTTTCTAAACAAACTTTGATAGCTTCATCTACTAAAGCTGGAGTTAAGACCTCCGACTCATTCGATTGATACGCTTTCAAAGGTTCGATATTTTTATCAATCATTTTTGCACCTCTCTATAAGGCAACTTAACACG
>CAJPNA010000171.1 GCA_905371865.1 uncultured Carnobacterium sp. | reverse complement strand
CCTAATTGCACGCTCGGATTAATTCTCATCTTCATTCGTCTCTACCTCCATGGTCTGATGACGAATGCGCATCACCTTCTGTGCATATTGACGGACGAGTCTATGGTCATGACAGGTAAATAGACAAGCCATTCCCTCTTGGCATAATTGCTGCAATGCATTCATGATAGCTATCGCATTTTTCATGTCTTGTCCGTAAGTCGGTTCATCGACTAATAGTAGAACTTTCCCCTCTCCAGTCATCGTTAAAAAAGCAAGCCTGCGCTGTTGCCCTTGACTGAGAAGCCAAGGAGATAATTCCTTTGTTTGCTTTAAGGAGTATTCTTCTAAAAGCGATTCTAGACGACTTTCTTGTTCTCCTGGAAACGTCACTTTCAATTCCTCTAGAACTTTCGCAGCCACAAACTGGAGGGTGGGATCTTGAAAAACAAGCCCGACTTTTTGAAATAGATCCTTCTTCTTCACCTTCGATAAAGAGTGGCCTTGCAGTTCAATTTTTCCCGTGTAAGGGAGTTGCTTTAAAAGAGCTTTGAAAAAACTTGTTTTCCCACTCCCACTAGGTCCCACAAGAGCCATCATCTCCCCTTCATGAAGCTCAAGATGAATATGCTTAAGAAGTGGCTTGTCTTTTTCTACAAAAACCGAAACATCTTTGACTTTCAACAGTGGCTTTATAATTTCTAACTTCTTTTTTGTTTTAACTGGTAATGGACATAGATTTCCACTCTCTTCTAGGAGAAGCTTGTCTTGCTCCTTTAGAGGAAGTTCGATTCGTTTCAATTCTCCACCGTCCTCTAAGAGATACCACTGGTTAACCCACTCCCAAAAATCCAATCGGTGATCAATGATACAAATCGCTTTTCCTTCGTTACTTAACCGTTTAATCTGCTCGATAAAGTACACAGTACTTTCTTCATCGATATTGGCAAATGGCTCATCCATCAGATACAGAGGTGCCTCTACTAAGCTAGCACAAGCAAAGGCTACTTTTTGAAGTTCTCCTCCTGAAAGACTTGCAAACTTTCGGTGTAATAAGTCTTCAATCTTGTATTTTTTTGCTTGCTCGAGTACTTTCTGTTCCATCGTTTCAATGGGGAAACAAAAATTTTCTAGTATGAAAATCATTTCTTCGTACGGTGTCTCCATTGCAAACGAGAGTCTTGCATTTTGGAAAATAGAGCGTACATATTTCGTTCTCTCCAAGTGATTCAACGCTAGAAGAGACTGTCCTAATATTTCTAATCCTTCACATTGAACATCTGTGTCCCCATTTGGATAGACTCCATTAATGACATTCATAAGGCTGCTTTTCCCCACTCCACTTCTTCCCAACACTAATACAATTTCTCCTGAGTGAATTTGCATGGAAAGATTGGAGAACAGCACTCGATTTTGCACGCTTAAAGTCGCATTTTTCAATTGGAGGACAATTTCAGGATTAGCCACGAACTTTGACCACTCCTGTTTTTACCATTTGGTCGCATAAGAGTTTGCTTAAGTATCCTGTAAAGATTAAGGCAGAAACTAAACGAATCACAAAAATAGCGACCACTAGTTTCCAATCTAATGCTAAATAATTGCTACGGAATCCTGTCCAAAGGAACGTAAAAATAGTCGTAATAACTGCCCCTAACATTGTGGTTCCATAAGTAATATCGCCGTATTTTTTCGTCATGAAGGCCATTTCTACTCCTAGTCCTTGGATAAAGGCGCTAACTACAACGATAATTCCGAACATGTTCCCAAGCAACACTTCAATCACGGCAGCAATAATTTCTGTAATAATACCAATCCCTGGTTTTCGAATAAAGTATAGTGTGAATACGGGAGCCATAAACCAGATTCCATAAAATGGCTCATATCCTAGCATCCCGAGTCCCATTGGTGCTAGTGTGGCAGAAAGCGCACCTCCTGCATAAACTGCGAGTAAATAAAACACCCCAAACAATACACAAATTAAGCTAATAAATAAGTAATCCTTTAGTTCTAGTTTATTTTTATTCATCAATTTCTCCCCCTGGTACATTGCATAATAATGTCACTTGAATCACAAAATGACTCACATCTTGCTCTAAAATTTTAAAAACTTGTTCCAAATAATCAAACACCTTGTGAACGTCCCCTCCTAGAAAAGTGACATAATGCCCTGTTCCAGTAATCGTTCCTTGATCAATGCCTAGATTCACTACCTTCTCGATGGTCTTCATATAATCATCAGACCCCATCGGATAGACAGCAAATTTCCCAATGACAGGAAAATGAGTCGCTTGAGAACGATCTTCATTGATTCGACTCCCATCGAACGATAAAGGCGTATCCTCATCTACATCCCCAGGGCACCCTTTTGAAAGAGTGGCTTCCAGCGAGCAGTGAACTCCCGGACGATAACTACTAATAAAACAAGCTTTTAACGCATCGAAAACTTCTACACTTCCCCCACGATAGATGGTAGAAGTATGATCCGTCTTTGCCCATACATTGGACAAATCCACTTGCCTGATGGCCCCTAGAATAATGTCGATAAAATCATCCGACATCGGTGCCAAATTAAACCTCGCGCCGCTAATTGCTAAATGTGAGCCTGGAACTCCCACACGGCAATTCCTGTACGAAACATGTTGAAACATAAAAAACCCCCTTCAGATCTTTTCAATCCTGAAAGGGGGTTCATCTGTATAGATATGTACACACTGGTACTGTCGACTTTGTAAGATACTCTCTACGCAACCATGAAGTTGATCAGATAATATTGGTCTGTATATCACACTCTCAGCCTCCCTAACGAGACTCCCAAGATCTTCAATATTTAATTACATGACTCATTCTAGCATTGTCCTCATTGAAAAGCAATGCATTGAGCTTACTTCTAAAGGAATCTGTCCCACAAGCAACAGACAACCTATGTGTTTTAGAAAATATACTCCGCTAGTAACCGTTCGAATTTACGAATATCAATTCCGCGTTTCAATTCAATCTTAATATGGCCAGCTCTAGTCCATAGTTCCACTTCTGCAGTGTAATCGAGGATTCCTGCATTTTCTGTAGACCACATATTCACTGCACTATACGGTAAGGAATACATCTCTACTTTTGTTCCAGTTAACCCTTGAACGTCTTTAACAATCAGGCGTTTGTTGGTGAATACCGCCACATCTCGTACGGTTTTAAAGGCGCGGTCTGCCACCTCTCCTGTCACAAGAATTTCTTCGATATCGCGTGGGACATCTACTTCTCGGTAGAAGACCCATTTTAACTCTGTTGGTTCCATTTCTTTTCCTCCCTCTTTCACGAACCTTTTCTGTTTAAAACACTTCAATTAATTCACGAATCACATCCATCCACGTGGTTTTCTTTCGACCATTGATTGTCTCGTATAAATGATAGACTTTTAGATGATTGTTATTGGTAAACACAAATTCGAAGCGGAATTCGCGTCCGTTTGGAGAAATCGAATCAAACTGAGTTTTATATTTGTCAAGAACAGGGTTCACAGGATATTCATTGAACATCATACGACGCTTGTCCCCAGCTTCTGCAAGACAGTTCTCGAGCTCCTCACAGAATTCCACAAACATCTGGTAGAGCTGTTCCTGCGAAAGTCTGTGGCTGCGAACGAGTACCTTGAAGTCTCGGAATGCCCAATGTGTCATATTGATGGAAAATGAAAATCCCTCTTGATTGATTCTGTCTAAAAACTCTTCTTTTTTAATC
>CAJPNA010000170.1 GCA_905371865.1 uncultured Carnobacterium sp. | reverse complement strand
CATATCTATCGAGTGGATGCGCTGAGACGTAAAGTCCCAAAAGCTCACGCTCCCAAGTTAGACGCTCCTTGTCAGTGTGTTGTTTCGGCGCATTAATTAATTCAATTGATGATTCAACTCGCATATCTTCAGCACCCGCAAAGCCGAATAAATCAGTCTGGCCTGAAAGTGCCTCTTTTTGAGATTTTGAACCATATTCCTGAATTCTTTCAAGATTAAAAAGTAAGTCCGAGCGAGTTCCAAATTGGTCAAAAGCACCAGTCATAATTAATGAATCCCAGGCCTTTTTATTAAATTGGCGGGCGTTAACACGTTTTGCAAAATCTAAAATTGAAGTAAATTTACCATCAGCTTTTCGAGCATTCAAAACTGCATCAACTGCACCACTACCAACAGCCTTCACCGCTAAAAGACCAAAGCGAATTTTATTCTCGTGTGGTACAATTGCAAAATCCTTGAATGATTCATTTACATCTGGACCAAGAACCTCAATTCCCATAGAACGGCATTCGGCAATCTCAATCGCCAAACGGTCGGTATCATCAGAGTCGGCCGTCATTAATGCCGCCATAAAAGCATCTGGGTAATGTGCCTTAATATAAGCTGTCCAATAGGCAATTAAAGCATAACACGCCGCATGCGACTTATTGAAACAATAATTCGCAAATTCTTCCAAATGTTCCCAGAAAGCCTCAACTTTTCCTCGGTCGGCGTTAGAATGTTTTACCGCTCCTTCAATAAACTCGCCCTTCATTTTCTTCATCAAGTCGATTTTCTTTTTACCCACGGCCTTTCGAAGCGTATCCGCCTGACCACCAGTAAATCCGCAAACTTCCTTCGAAATCTGCATAAATTGCTCCTGATAAACCAAAATTCCATAAGTATTTTTAAGAGCATTCTCCATATGATCTTCATAGTAAGTAACTGGCTCTTCACCGTGTTTTCGAGCAATAAATTTTGGAATTTCGCTCATTGGCCCAGGTCGATAAAGTGCAACCATGGCGATAATATCTTCAAACTTTGAAGGTTTAAGCTCCCGCAGATATCGCTTCATTCCAGCGGATTCAAGCTGAAAAACACCGGTCGAATCACCACGAGCTAATAATTCGTAAGCCTTTTTATCATCTAGGCCAAGCTTCGAAAGGTCAAGGTCAATACCATATGTTTTTTTGACAATTTTTTGTGCAGTTGAAATAATTGAAAGGTTTTTAAGACCCAAAAAGTCCATTTTTAAAAGACCCAAATCTTCAACCTGGCCCATCGGAACTTGAGTCGCCACAACACCTTTTTGTGCCATTTCGAGAGGCAGATATTTTACCAAATCGTCTGGCGCGATCACAACACCACAAGCATGAACACCGTGGTTTCGAATCGTACCTTCAAGTTGCATTGCAAAATCATAAACAGTTTTAGCGGTTGGATTAGTTTCATATTCATGCTTTAAATCTTGGTCATTTTCGAGCGAAACTCGAAGTGGTATATGGCGGCCTTGGTTTGGATCTGGAACTAATTTAGCCATACGATCGGCTTCGGAATAAGGAACCTCCAAAACTCGCGCCACATCTCGCACGGCGTTTTTCGCCATCATTTTACCAAAAGTCGCAATATTCGCCACACGATCAATACCATACTTATCAGTACAATATTGAATAACCTCATTTCGACGCGTATCTTGAATGTCAACATCGATGTCTGGCATTGAAATTCGATCAGGATTTAAAAACCTTTCAAAAAGCAAGTCATATTCAAGTGGATCAAGGTCAGTAATATGTAGAGCATAAGCAATAATCGAACCAGCGGCCGAACCTCGCCCTGGCCCAAAAACAATTCCTTGAGACTTTCCCCAGTTAATAAAATCTTGCACAATCAAGAAATAACCATTATAGCCCATTCCATCCAGAACACCAAGCTCCATATCAACTCGCTCAATAACTTCTTTCGAAAGTTTCTTACGAATTTCAGGAATCGTCATCTTCTTCACTTCATCAACAGGAATTCCAGCATATCTTTCACCTAAACCTTGAAAAACTAGCTTATCTAAAAAGCCTTTTTCACTTTCTTCACCTTCTGGAAGTGGAAATTTTGGAATTAAAATCTTACCAAATTCAAACTCAAAATTAACTTTTTCTGCAATCCTTTTGGTATTCAAAATGATTTCAGGGTCAACTTTCCCCCATCGCTCGATAATATCTCTCGGGTCAGTGACAAAAAGGTCAAATTCTTTTAGGCTCATTCGCTTTTCGTCATTTAAGTATGAGCCCGTTCCGACACAAAGAAGGATTTCATGTGCATCTTGATTTTCATGGGTTAAATAGTGTGAATCGCAAGTTACAACCATTGGAATATCAAGTTCTTCATGAAGCCTAAATAAACCATCATTAATTTCTTTTTGAACCTCCCAGTGATTAGGGCATTCTGGGTGACCATGGTCTTGTAATTCAAGGTAAAAATCTTCACCGTAAACCGATTTGTACCAGTTAGCAAGTTCTTTTGCTTTTTCGAAATCTCCAGCCCGAATTGATTCTGAAATTTCAGAACCAGCACAGCCACTCAAGCAAATAATGCCTTCTGAATGCTCTGCCATAATATCATGATCTATTCGCGGTTTATAATATTGACCCTCAACCCAAGCCTTAGTTGTAAGTGAGCATAAATTCTGCCAACCAATTTGGTTTTTTGCCAACAAGACTAAGTGATAACGCGGTTTATCGTAGGATGGATCTCGATCAAAGCGAGTTCGTGCTGCAACATAAGCCTCAATTCCTAAAATAGGCTTGACCCCTTTTGAAGTTGCCTCTTTAAAGAATTCGATAGCACCAGACATTGTTCCGTGGTCAGTTATAGCCACAGCCTCCATCCCACTCGCTTTGACATTGTCAACCAAATCGTCAATTTTAGTTAAACCATCAAGCAGTGAGTGATAAGTATGCGTATGTAAATGCACAAAATCACTCGGAACAAGTTCTTCAAAAGTTTTTGTTGTTTTTATTTTCTCCTCCAATTCCATATATTTATATTATATCATACTCTCAATTATTTTTTCAACAACTCTCAATACGAAAAAACTCCACCGATTAGGAGGAGTTTTTTATAATTCGGCACCGTGCTATTTTCCCACTTTCGTAGTATGCTCGCCGCTACTGGGCTTAACTTCTGTGTTCGGAATGAGAACAGGTGTTTCCCCAGCGCCATGGGCACCGAAAAAAGGTTTTGTGCTTCAACTCGCCACAAATTCCTAAGCGGTGAGCCAAAACCTCATTTCGATGTCCTTGGTATCATTTGGTAATGCCAAGATTTTAGATTGACTAGCGATTATCTTTGATAATCACCAAACACTAGTTAAGTCTACCATATTCACGCCAATAATACAAGATTATTTTAGTGAATATGGACATAAAAAGGCGATTGGACTATTAGTACGCTTCGGCTAGCCTGTTACCAGGTTTACACCTTGCGCCTATCAAACAGATCATCTTTCTGTGTCCTCATGGGATTCCTAATCTTGGAGTCAGTTTCGCGCTTAATATGCTTTCAGCGCTTATCTTAACCGAACATAGCTACTCGACACTGCGGCAGGTGGCCACAATCGATACACCAGAGGTTCGTTCATCTCGGTCCTCTCGTACTAGAGACAAATCTCCTCAAGAATCCTTACGTCCATGCCGGATATAAACCGAACTGTCTCACGACGTTCTGAACCCAGCTCGCGTACCACT
>CAJPNA010000169.1 GCA_905371865.1 uncultured Carnobacterium sp. | reverse complement strand
CAAAGTTATTGATTTTATCCACATATTTATTCACTTCTTCAATTTTTTCTTTTAAGCCATTTACTAAATCTAGAAATTCTTCCTTATTCAAAATATTTACTTCGAAATTAATTCCCATGTTTTCACCTCCATTTGCTTCTACATTCTCTCCATATTTCTTTTATCTTATCCACATCCGTTGCTTTGTATTGATGATTTCTACCACTAGTCGTATCTCTCATCGCTACAATTCGTGGGTCATTACGAACATCACTTTGTAACCAACTCTTATAATTAATGTTTGCTTGTTCACACATTTCTTTAGTAGTTAAATCTGTTTTCATTGCTACTACTTTAAATCCATTGTTCATTAATAAATTGATTAATTTTTTTGGATTTCTTTGTAACGAATCAAAAACTAGTTCGTCAAAATCCATTTTCTTACTCCTTTCATATTGTTGTAACCTTCTTTCAAGCCTATAATTTGAATTGGGAAAGGAGGTGTTTATATGTTTCCATCATTCGCAGATTTCTTAAAAACATTAACTGAAGAAGAAAATCAAGTAATTTTTTCTGAAATGACTGAAACCCTTGAAAGAACTCGAAAAGAAACTTCAGATAATGAATTTATTCTAGGTAATTCTATTGCTGCTATTTCTTACTCTTGTTCTCTTGCATTGATACGGCGATACCATCAATGGTTGTCCCAAGAACTGAAACCATAGTATCAATACCTATTTTCACTGGATGATTTTCGTTTAAAACTTTATTGTCTTTTTCTCTGAATAAATCATCCGATTCAGCATCTAATTTGAAAGAATTAGGTGCTTTTTTATTTTTATCCATGATTTTTACCTCCTATTCCAATCCTAAGATTTCCTTGATTTGTTTCATCCGAAAGATTGAGCCACGTCTGAAGTTCAGCAAGTCGTTTAAATACATTCTCGAAATTCCCATTTCGTTTGCTAAATCAGTAGAAGTCCACTCTCTATCAATTAAAGCTTTGAGAATTTTTTTCTTCATCTCCTTTTGCTCCTCACTCATACAATCTCTCCTTTCATTTGATTTTTTTCAATTATTATCAATCCCTATTGACAAATAATTGATTTTAATCTATTATGTAAGCGTACAAAATAAGCAAAGCAAAAGAATAGCTTCATAACAGTCTTGGCGGACAATTTTTATTCTGCTTTTCGTTTGTTTTGTCGTTAAAAACTAGCTTACACGATTAGTATAATTGATTATTATCCAATCGTCAATACCTAAATTGGATTTTTTTCAATTATTTTTTAGTAAGCTATCAAAGGGGTTGAAAAAAGTGTCTTTGTTAGTGAAAGTAAAAGACTTAGTTGATGAAAAAAAGATGACTATTGCTGAACTTGAAAGAAAATTAGACTTTAGTCAAGGTAGTATTTCAAAATGGGATAAACAATCTCCATCTAGTGAAAGATTACAAAAAGTAGCTAATTATTTTTCAGTAAGCACTGATTATCTTCTAGGTTTGACAAACGTTCCACAATGGGCTACACCACAAGACGTCTTAGACATCGAACGTGCCTTACAATTAAATAGCACGATTGTAGCCTATGACGGTATTGAGTTAACCGATGAGGAAAAAGAACAGGTTGACGCAATCATACGTGGTGTACTGTGGAAACATCTTAAAAATAAAAAATAGGAAGGGGGACTCTATTTGAATGTAAAAACTTTAGTAGAAACATACAAAACGGCAAACCCGTTTACCTTAGCAGATAATCTAGGTATCGAATATCATTATGTGGACTTTCCAGAAAAGTTAAAAGGAAGAATTGTGGTATACGATGAGGAGCCTATCATTCTGTTAAATGAATCTATTAAAGAAACGCCTGCTAAGTATTTTGTGATGGGACATGAGTTAAAACACGCTTTAGACCATTCAGACTTAATAGGTTACTATTCATTGTGTTACGGGGGAAAAGGTAAACTGGAACGTGAGGCAAACGATTTTGCCGAGGAATTAATGTATTATTTTCAATTAGGAGATGAAACAAATGAAATTTGGGTTTAGAACACCTAGTGTAAAAAGAAGAATATCTGCACGCACTACTGGTAGACTAAAAAGAAGTGCTAAAAGTGTTATTCCAGGATATGGTGCTAAGGGTATGGGGTTAGTTAAAAATCCAAAAAAATCACTATACAACAAGGTGTATCATAAGACTACTGTTGGTACAAGTGATTTTAAAGTCCCTAAAGATATATCGTATGGTTATGAAGAACATCAAGAAAATATAGAACAACCGAAATTTGGTGAAGGTGGTTGTTTGTTGCTATTTGGCGACATACTTATGTTTTTATTAAGTGCACTCTATTATATTTTTTGTGCTGCCGTCATAGGAATATTATTATATTTCCTTCATTTCTTCTTATAAATAAAAAAAGACCCCACTGTTTTGCCATCAGTGGGGAACACAAGATATTACCTATCAAAGATAGAAATATTTAACTGTATACCAATTATACCACACTACGAAAGGGGTGTCTATATTGGCAAGCATAACCAAAAGAGGTAAAACGTGGGCTTATCGTGTCTATTACTACGATAACGGAGAACGTAAGTACGTATCTCAAAGCGGATTTAGAACAAAAGCGGAAGCAAAGGATGCATCCGTGTTAAAAGAAAACGAATTGCTAGTTGGGAAGAAGTTTGAAAAGGACAAAGTATTACTAGGAAATTTAATGAGAAAATGGTTTGACTTATTCAAAGAAGGAACAATAACTCAAGTTACTAAGGCTCGTTATATGACGATTATAAAATATGTTAAAGATGAATTTAATATACCGTTAAAAGAAATTACATTAGAGAAATACCAAAACTTTTTAAACACTCTTGCTGATTCAAGAGCAAAAGGAACAGTGAAAAAATACCATGAAACTGTACGTGCCACAATGGAATATGCAATCCAGTCTAAAATCATCATGCACGACCCTACAAAAGGAGCTGTTGTTAAAGAATGAAGAAGTTAAATATTTAAACTATGAAGAATTTAACGCTTTAGAGCATGCTTTATTAGATGGGTTACAACCTAGCTATACAACACGCTATGTTATGCTGCTTTCTATGTATACTGGAATGCGTTTTGGAGAATGTTTAGGATTAACATGGAATTGTATTAACTTTAAGAATAAGACTATTAAAATTGAACGTGGATTCGATTATCGTTTCACGCAAGAATTTACAGACGGAAAAACAAGAAATGCCAAACGTGTAATCGCAGTATCGGATAAGTTATTAGAACTCTTAAAAACGATTCCTAAAGAAGGAGAACGTCTATTCCCTATCATGAGTAATAACTCTGTGAACTACGCCCTGTTTCGTGCGTTGACTAGAGCAGGAATCAAAAAAAAGATAACCTTCCACGCATTACGACATACACACGCAAGTATTTTACTTTCTAAAGGTATCCAATTATTAACTGTTAGTAAAAGACTTGGACACGCTGAACCTACAATCACGCTACAAACTTATGCCCATATTTTAAAGGAAAAAGAAGCAGAAGAAAACGAAGTTATTCGGAATATTTTTTAATGATTTGTACTCAATTTGTACTCTTTTTACTCAAAATGTACTCAAAAGGTCAAAAATGAATAGATTTGTAAATAAAAGAAATCCCTATATATCAATGTTTTTGATACATAGGGATTTGTTTAGATATAAAAATACGTTTCAGGAGGGATTCGAACCCCCGACCGTTCGCTTAGAAGGCGAATGC
>CAJPNA010000168.1 GCA_905371865.1 uncultured Carnobacterium sp. | reverse complement strand
ACTCTATAAAATCTATAATTACAGTCTTGAACTCACGACCAAATGACTTTCAAGACTTCTCATATCTAGGAATAAGTATACCTCATATGATACCTGCGGTCAAGCGGGTTGGTCCATATTTCGACCAACAGAGGGTAAAAAAATAGATATTATGAGAGGTCTCCTGGAAGTCGTGTGTTCACGACGGAAAGGAGACTATTTTTTATGGCCGATATGCAAAAATTGACAGCCCTGGAGACAGAGCTGAATAAAAAGAAATCTAAAAAAATGGATTTCAAAAGCGTAGTAGTAGTGCATGTAGGATGTAAACCAACTGAATTTTTCGCAAAATTGAAAAATGAAGACGGTTCGCAAATGAAGGATTCAGACGGAAAAGACCTCCGTTCTGAAGAGCGAACAGGATGGACTTACACCTTCGCACAATTCGGAAATGCGAAAACCGTGAAAGTAGTGCTGCGTGAACGTGTAAAAGTTGAATTACTCGAAACATACGCGATTTCCGGTCTAGGGTACGATATTCAGAAAGCAAATATGCTATTTATCGACGAGAACGGAACTATAGTCAAGTACTAATGGAGTACTGTGGGGAACCTCGCCGAGCCGTTTAGGCTGAGGCGAGGGTAGCCCCCCGGTTCTAATTAGGGGGGCACTAAATACATGCGATGTGCTCAAAACGTTGATTTAACGCGAATATTGAGCATTTCTGCAGAAAAGAGGAAATTACAATGGAATATAAGCTAGATTGGCTCGGGTTCACGCTGTCTTTTAACGATGACGAAGAGCCTTTAGACCTGCATATACTAGAATATCTAGGGTATGATTTAGACGATTTTGAAAAGGTGCCAGGCCGATACTTTTATAATTGCGGACTGTCGTTGAACGGGTATGTAAATGTATTTTGGAACGATTATGGACTAGAAGTACATAGGAATTCTTCAAGGACTATGACCGTTCAATTTACTGGCCAGGGGTGTACGGATTTGGTTCAGAAACAGGATAATGTAACTGAAAAGGTGTTTAAAGCATTAGACGATTATGACGCGTATGTTAAATATACGCGAATTGATATAGCACTCGATGATAATGCCAATACAGTACCATTTAGCTTTATTGAGTCGAAGCTTTTAAAAGGTCATTATCGCTCTGTAAAGCGAACCTACAACATCGTAAGCACATCTAATCAAGCACAAGAAACCAAAGCCAAGACAATTTACCTTGGAAGCCCACGTTCTGACAACGGTAGTAGGGGAAATGTGATGGGACGTATGTATGATAAGCGTGCCCAATACCTAGCAAAAAACCAATTGCCACCGAGAGAATATCGAGATAGTTGGCAAAGGTTTGAAATAGTGTTTACAAAGAAGCACGCTGAAAAGGTCGCAAAAGAGTTGGTTGCTGGAACTGAAGTCGGGAAAATCTTCAAAAAATCAATGAGAAAGTTACTCGAATTGCTAGAACCATCAAAGACGGAAAGTAATAAATCCAGATGGGGAGTATCAAAGTTATGGGATGACTTTTTAAATGAACAAGAGAAGGCCGATTTCTCTTTGCCAGAACGTGATGTAACCATTGCGGAAACACTCGAGTGGTTGAGATTGGCTGTATTACCGTCCATCTCGATGTTAGAGCGATTCTTTGAGCCTCATGGTCTTGACATTTACGACTTACTGAAGAAGGCTCGAAAACCCGCTGGATTCTCGAAAAAGCAATTGCGAATGCTGAATAACGCTAAGAATCTAGACAAGGAAACTATCGATAAACTATACGATAATTTCTTGAAAGGTCGTGTTGTGAATGGCTAAAACGTACGAGAAGAACGCAAGAACCAAACGATACGAACTAAAACAAGTAAACAACTTGAAGATGATAACAATTATCTTCGTTATGGCGGTAATAATGGTAGAGGCTATTCGCCTAGTGGTTGCTAAAGCAACCGAGGGAGGGGCTGACGCGTTTTATCAAAGACTGAATAAGGTTGAACTAGTGAGAAACTTAGTATCAATCTTTTACACGGTTAGAAGTGGGTTGTGGTTCACATTGATTTTAATCGTTGTGTTTACAACGATTTACTACGCGTATAAAGTCTACAAAGTTGGCTCATTGAAGAGATATATCGAAAAGAGACAGCTTCAAAAAGCAATCACAAAAGCTCTGGTCGATACTCTAACCGTTAATACTATGAAGGAGCAATCACGGATTGAAGTTCCTGATGTTGAAGTCGAATGGAAAGACGATGAAATCATCGTTAATATTGAACGATTAGCGGGGATGTATGAGCTCGATACGCTCAAAGTCGATGTAAGCTCATCATTCAAACAGAAGTACTCTAATTACGTAGTAACGACCGCTAGACTATCAAATAACGAGAATGAGTTCATCTTCACGCTCGAAGATTTGGGGAGTGATAAGACCTTTGTACCTAAGTCACTGGATGACCTGGACGTCGGAAACTATAACTTGAAGTTGCAAGAAGGTTTAACCATCAATCTAGAAGACCGACCACATCTCGCAATATTCGGGAAATCGGGGTCAAAGAAAACAACAACCTTGCAACTGCTCTTACTCGAACTAGCGGTATCAGAAGCTAAGCTATACGCTTGTGACGGGAAGAATGAGTTAAGGTCAATTGATTTCATCTTCACTCGATACGCTTCAGACACGACCAAAATTCTAGAGCTCACAAGCGAGTTTATTAAGGAGCTGACTATTCGCGAAAAGTACAAGGATGGGAAAGTTCAAAAACTGGGTAAGATGGGGCTAAAAGCGTCAGAATGCGGATTGAAACCAATGATACTAGTCACTGATGAAGTATCCGCGATTTTAGCAGCAATGGATAAGAAAGAGCAAGCGCAATTCATGGCTAACGTAACGCAAATTGTTATGAAAGGACGCTCACTCGGAATTTACTGGATTATGGCCAATCAAGACCCGTCCACCAATGTCTTTCCGCAAGCGATTCGCGCTCAATTCGCAACAAAAATACTCCTAGGGAATGCCAATCAAGACATTCAAAAGATGGCACTCGGAGAAGTTGCAACGGTTGGGGATGTAGAAGATTTTCGCGGGTATTATGTATCTGACGGATTGACGAAACAACCGCAAAAGTTTTATGTTCCTAACATATTCGAACACGGTTTGAACGACTTGGAAACATTCAAGAATGCAAAAGAAAGGGGGGATGCAGCGTGGGCAAAATCATTCTCACGGTAACATCATTCGATGTCTCAAAATGTGCGTTAATCGGACAACTTGGAGACAACAAAGTGATGATTGCACTTCCGCAGCGTGAATTCGACTGGTTCATTCATGAGGCTGACCAAAAGACCGAGCTAACCGATGATAACCGCTTCGGAAACGGTCAAAAAGTGAAACTCACGAACGTTGAATTCGCTCCAGGGAAAGAAATGTGGCATATCATGGCCAACGCTATTGAGTTAGTCAAGTAAAATTCTTCTTTTCCGTCGCTGAAATCGTCTAAACATGGATAGAAACAAAGGCAAGGGCTGTTGAAAACAGAAGGCTCTGCCTTTGTGCGGATCCATGTTAGATTTCAACAAGCGACGAAAAAAGAATTTGACGAACACAACTTCTTTTCTTGAGCTGCGGTCAAGCGGGCTCCGCTTGCGGGGTGTGGGGGAGTACCCCACGAAGGGTGAAAAAAAGTAACAAAAAGCACCCTAAAATGCCCGATAGTATTGACTTTTAGGGTGTTTACCGCTTATAATAAGAAAAGAGTGAACCG
>CAJPNA010000167.1 GCA_905371865.1 uncultured Carnobacterium sp. | reverse complement strand
CTAAAAAAGAAGCTGTAAAAGTTTAATATTATAATGAAAACAGCCACTTCTATGGTATATAGAAGTGGCTGTTTTTTTAGTAACTTTGTTTTTGTAGGAGCAAGTGACAGAGCGTGAGGTCATTCATATCCTTGACGTTGAGCCCGGTTTGTTCTGCAAAACGGTCGATGCGATACTGCAAGGTATTACGATGTAAGAATAATTTTTTACTAGCTTTTGAGACGTTTCCATGGGCATCCCAGAGCGCTTCAACGAATTCTTTTACCTCTTCTACATTTAACAGAAGGAGGAGTTCATCCGAAATCGGGGCAATATCCACCAGTCCATTCGCAATTCCCCATAGAAGAACAGGTGAGAATTCTAGGCAAGAACGTTTGTGAGAATGTAATAAATATTCAACAAATAGAGCTTTCTCGGCTTGGTACAGTAGGGGTGTATTCGTATTCGTTGCCCATCGGTTCCCGATAAAGATTTGTAACTCTACCGCAAAGTCGTCTTCAATAGCGGATTTTACTTCGAAAAGAGTGCTAGCAAGAGCGGTTGAGACTTCCGGATTCACCACTAGAGTGTAATGATGTCGGAAGTTTTTGAAGATGGCGAGGGCACCAATGGTTAAGTTTTCGACGAATTCTAACCAGTCTTTTTCGTGAAAGACGCCTTCCTGTTTTGGAAAAACGGCTAAATGCACACTTTGAATATATGCGGTCTCGCTTGGGAGAGCTCCTTTTCCTTCCAAGTAGGCAAGCCAAGGATGTGTTGGAGCTGTTGTGTTTGTCGGTTGTGTAGTTAATGTTTGAATGAGGAATCGTTCACGTTCAGATAAACTTTCTTCTAAGAGAAAAATCGTCTCGCCGTTCAACTGTACAGGAACAGCATTTTGAGTCGATTTTCCAAGAAGGGCATCTGGAAACAATTCTTTCCAAGTCTTTTTCATAAGAACTCCTTTTTGAACAGTGTTTGCCCTTTAAGTATACACGTTGTTTGGGGGAGAATAAAGGTACTTACACTATGAATTTTCAGAAAAATTGGGTAGAATAAAACATATAGTGAAAATAAGGGGGATCCAAAATGTCAACAGAATGGTCATTAAAAGAAATCTATCCTTCATTTGAAAGTGAAGAGTTTAAACGTGACTTTGAACGTTTTTCAAACTTTAGAGAGGTATTCAACGGCTTAACGCTTGAAGATAACTTAGAGTCGATTAAAGCGGCAATTGCGGCGCTAGAAGAGTTTAGCGTATTAAGCAACCGTCTAGGAAACTACATTAATTTAACATTAACTGCTAACACAACAGACGAAACAGCGAATAAATACCGTACTTTATTCGGCAATGCATATGCTTCGTTAAACAGTGCGTATACCAAAGTTTACAAGTTTATCGGAAGCGTGGAAACTGATATCACTTCCGACGAAAATCTAAAAGATTACGAATTCTACTTTGCAGAAGCGAAGAAACAATACAAACATTTATTATCTGATGAATTAGAAGATGTAATTGCGAAATTCTCTATCAGCGGTGGAGACGGTTGGGAACAACTCTTCGAAGCGATGACTTCCGGCGTTGAAGGCGAATTTAAAGGCGAAAAAGTAACGCTTAGCGAAATTCGTAATATGGCGTACGATGCTGATGCAGCGGTTCGTAAAGAAGCGTACGAAACAGAGTTGAAAATGTACGATACGATTAAAGAACCAATTGCATTTGCCTTAAACAATATTAAACAACAAGTACTTACAGAAACAAGCTTACGTGGATTTGAATCACCACTCGCACAAACATTAGAAGCATCTCGTATGTCTCGTAAAACATTGGATGCACTTCTTGAAGCGATTCGCGAATATTTACCACAATTCCGTGCTTACTTAAAACATAAAGCTTCTCTCTTAGGTCATGAAAATGGATTACCGTTCTACGACTTATTTGCACCTATCGGAGAAAGCTCACGTCGTTTCACAATCCAAGAGTCTAAAGAATTCTTATTAGAAAACTTCAAAGGGTTCTCTGAAGATTTAGCACAGATTACAAAAGAAGCATACGAAAATAACTACATCGACTTCTTACCACGTAAAGGAAAAGTGGGGGGCGCGTTCTGTAGCAACCTACCATTCATCAAACAATCACGTATCTTAACAAACTTCTCTGGCTCATTAAGCGACGTTGTAACGATTGCGCACGAATTAGGACATGCGTACCACGGTTTACATATCGAAAATCACCGTGTATTAAATCAAGAGTACTCAATGCCTGTTGCGGAAACAGCGTCAACCTTCAACGAAAATATCGTGATGAACACAGTGATTAGACAAGCGAGCGATGCTGAAAAAGTTGCCTTACTCGAATCACAATTACAAGATACAACACAAATCATCGTGGACATCTACTCACGTTACTTATTCGAATCAGCAGTATTTGAAAACCGTGAAAAGAGCTTCATGTTCTCGAAAGATTTAGAACAATTAATGTTGGATGCGCAAAAAGAAGCATACGGTGATGGATTAGATCCAGACGCAATGCATCCATTTATGTGGGCGTGCAAACCGCACTACTACAGCAGCGGCTTAAGCTTCTACAACTTCCCATACGCATTCGGCGGATTGTTCTCTAAAGGCTTATATGCCATCTATCAAGAGCAACCTGAAGGATTCGTTGAGAAATATCAAGAGTTATTGCGTGCGACTACGGTTTCTTCTGCAGAGGATACTGCGAAGGTGTTGGGAGTTGACGTGGAAGATAGCGCCTTTTGGAAGAAAGCGTTGGCGCAAGTTGCCGACAACATCGAACAGTTCATTGCTTTAACTCCTGTGAAATAAAAACAGAATATCTGACAGATTCATCCATCTTTTGATGGGATGAATAAACCTTCGAGCATCAGTTTGATGATTGAAAGAGTCATAGTGGGGTACCGGCTCGTGCCTGTAGTCACTCACCTTTGAAGCCTCAAAGAGGGAGTAAGGAATCAATTCCTAACTCCCTCTTATTCGTTTCAATACGATTTCCCACTATTCTTTCAATCCACTGATGCTCGTTTTGTTTGTCCATTGCGCTCTACGATTGGAGCAGCCAGATATTCTGTTTTATTTCCCTTTTTTTGATAAACTGCTGCGATGTTATCGGCAATGCTTTAGGAAGGGAACGGCAGGAGTGTGGTGCTGAACATTATGTAAGTGGAAAAGGGATGGAGCAATTATCATTTCAAGCAGTAATAAAAAATGACCTACTGCTGTAAGGCATTTTAGTTGATGATTGTGGTTTTAGTAATAAATTGTACTTTATTTTTTTGAGAGGATTTTTATTGAAATTAGTATTCCGATGACAAAAGCAAAGGAAAAGATGCTTGTTTCGAGGTGTGATAGAAATAAAATTTGTATTGGTTTTGCGTAACCAAAGTAGAAAAGTGTCAAAAGAATAATGGGGATGCAATATGTTGTAGCAGTCACAATACCGCTTCTAAGGATTTTAGATTTGGATACAATCGTGATTACTAATGTTGTCCATATGATATTTGAGAAGAATAAAAATCCAATTCCCCATAAGGCGTTATGAGAGAGCCTTTGTATGTCATGAGTGAGCATATGAACTCCATAAACATTGAAGAAAGGAAGCAAGAAAAAGCTGAATAGAATTACTACTGCTAAAAATTCTTTCATTGTTAGATTCTCCTTTAATATATTGATAATCACTTGTTTTCAAGATAATATCTTCAACTTTATTTTACTATTTTCAAGGGGGATAAACAATAAAATGTG
>CAJPNA010000166.1 GCA_905371865.1 uncultured Carnobacterium sp. | reverse complement strand
GGAATGAGCGAGGAAGATCAACGACATATTTTTGAACAATTTTATCAAGTGGAACATTCTCATGTGCAAGAAGGGAATGGCCTAGGATTAGCGATTGTAAAAACAATTGTAGATCAACTTTGTGGAAGTATATCAGTTGAAAGCGAGATTGGAGAAGGGAGTACGTTTCAAGTAATACTGCCAAAACAATGAATTATTGACGGTAAAATTAATCCAATATATAAATCCTGAAATTCACTTTGAACTGCACCGTGTCAAGTAGGCAGGAAAATAATTAAATTGTATGACGAGTTCTTATAGAATCGTCTGCTTGAGTTGCGACAATTGGCTGAATCCGAAGCAGCAACTGCTAAAACTGCACAAGTTGTTGGGCTTAAATAATTATCGGGTATATGCATAACAAATTTTCCATTCTGAAAAATAATTTCTGTTAACAGAATACCATAATCAGACTTCGCTACAAAATACGTATAACAAAGGTTACTATTTTGAATCACATTCTTCGATTTCTATCTCATTGAGTCGTATACTAAAGATAGAACTATAAAGGGGGACTCATTAATGGAATTTGTTCAAGAAAATCAAGCGTTTAGACATTATAATGCTGCTGGAGAAGTAGATGCTGAAATCACGTATACTCTGGAAGAAGAGGGAGTGATTGGTGCGGACCATACTTTTGTAGATCCTAGTCTTCGTGGACAAGGAGTAGCACGTCAATTAGTAGAACGATTAGCTGTGTATGCAAGAGAGGAAAACTTAAAAGTTCGCCCAATTTGTTCGTACGTAGTGGAATTATTCAAAAAAAGTACTGACTACGACGATATCAAAATATAAAAAAAGTTTCATTTTAAAAAAATTCAAAGTAAAATTCACAAAAAATTCAAAAGTAACCTCTATAATCTATTCATACCCAATAAAACACCTAAGGTTTACTTCTCCCAAATAAAAAAATGAACTCCCAACATTTTTTTATTAGTAAACCCTCCTAACCTTTTCCCGCTGTTCCCAAACAGCGGGTTTTTTTGTTTTGGAAAAAAGGTGATTTATGCTAGTATGAAGAAAGATACAAAAAAAGGAGATACTCATGAATCAAAATCACTATTATACACATCAACCAAATAGTAAGAGTCAAGAGAAACATTTTAGTTATGTTTTAAAAGGATTTTCTTTCCAGTTTGTTAGTGACAATGGAGTGTTTTCAAAAAATACTATTGATTTTGGAAGTCAGTTATTGATTGAGTCTTATGAAGTTCCTTCTTCTTTTCAGGAAGGGAAACTGTTAGATGTTGGTTGTGGTTATGGTCCTATGGGTTTGTCTTTTGCAAATGCCTATCCGAAGATGCATGTAGAAATGGTAGATGTCAATGAACGTGCACTCGAATTAGCCTTGCGTAATGCAAAGATGAATGGGATTGAAAATGTATCGATTCACGAAAGTTCGATTTATGATGCAATAAATGCGAGTGACTATTCTGTTATTATTAGTAATCCGCCGATTCGTGCAGGAAAAGAAGTGGTTCATAGTATTTTAGAAGAGGCGTATGACTATTTAATAGATGGCGGCCAACTTGTCATCGTAATTCAGAAAAAACAAGGTGCTCCAAGTGCGCAAAAGAAAATGCAAGAAGTCTTTGGAAATGTAGAGCGTATTGCTTTAGATAAGGGATATTGGATCCTTGTGAGCACAAAAGAGAAAGAGGATTGATGTATGGAAAAAATAGAAGGAAAAAGAAATAGTCGAAACCAGCAGAAGAATCATAAGCCAAAGAAAAAATTCAACTGGAGAATCTTTTTGGCGTCGATTTTATTTGTAATTGCGGCGATCTTGTTAGCTGCGGATCCGATTCGTACATTCTTATTATCTAGACTACAAGCAGAACAGTCTCAAATCAATTCTTCGTTAACATTGTCAGCTGTTAAAGCCAATGAACTGCAAGAAGCGGAATTTGACTTTTCTAAAGTAGAACCGATTGATCTAAATCAAGTCTTAAAAGCCAATATGAAAAAAGGGACATTCTTAACACTAGGACAAATCGCAGTTCCAAGTGTGAAATTGAATTTACCGATTTATAAAGGTTTAGCAAATGAAGTCCTTCTTTCAGGAGCCGGAACAATGAAACCAACTCAAAAAATGGGTCAAGGGAATTACGCGTTAGCCAGTCATAATTATTTTGGAGATATGACTTTATTATTTTCTCCACTGGTAAACTTAAAGGTAGGGGATAAAATTTATACAACAGATTTAGAGTATGTCTATGAATATGAAACAACGTCCGTAGAATTAATCGAACCAACCCGAGTGGAAGTAATTCGTGACCAACCTGGTGTTACAGAAATCACTTTAATTACGTGTGATGATTACAATGCGTCAAAACGTTATTGTTTTAAAGGAAAATACGTTTCAAAGACTCCCGTTAGCGAAGCAAGTGATTCTGTAAAACAGGCGTTTAACTTGAATTTTAACACAATTCAATAATAGAAAATCCCAACCTCTTCAAAAAGAGATTGGGATTTTTTTACTCATAAGGATACGGTTCGACATGAATATCGATAAATGAAATAGCAAACTCATCGTAAAGTTCTTTTTCAATAAATTCAGTTACTTGATGGCTTTTGAAAACTGTTAAATCTTCATCCATACAGACGGTTAAGTCGATATAAATATTCGATCCATAACGACGTGCTTTTATTTCACGAATATCTTTGACTTCGGGATGACGTAAGATAACTGGAATATATTTATCTAGTTCGGTTTGGTCGAAGCCGTCTGTTAATTGGAAGGAACTCTCAGAAAATACGTCGTAAGCTGTGCGGATAATGAGAAGCCCGACAACGAAGGCCATAATATTATCGAGCCAGTGTAAGCCAAGAGAAGCAAATAACACCGCTAAGGCTGTCAAGAAACTGGTCATCGCATCGCTTAAGTTATCTTTAGCAGTTGCCTTAAGTCCTAGTGATTGAATGCGTGCTGCCAGATTTTTGTTGTAGAAGTAAACACCAATCATCACAATCCCTGAGAAGAATCCAACGATGGAAGAAATGAGTGAAGGAGCCTCCGTTACTGGGCTAAGGAATGCTTGGAAGGCATTCCTGACGACTTCAATCCCGATGAAGAACATGATAAATGAAGTTGCAAGGCTGGCGATGGTTTCGAATTTCCAGTGGCCGTAGGGATGGTTTTCGTCGCTTGGTTTTTGAGATAAGCGTAACCCTACGAATACAAGGATTGATGAAATCACATCTGTGAAGTTGTTCCAACCATCGGCAAACAGGGCTTCGGAGTTGAAGAGTTTCCCAACGAACAGTTTTGCTGCGGATAAAAAGATATATGTGCCGATACTTAAAAGGGCTCCGCGTTCGGCTTGTTTGAGGCGATCCGTTGCTGATAATGGCAAAATTGTCATCTCCTAAAAATAAATTCGTTTATTATAGTAAAACTTTTGAAAAGGGGGTGCAACAGATAAAGTATACCTAAAAATTCTCAAAAAATTTTGGCGAATAGTCTTGCCAATCAATTCTTGGTTATCCTTACGGATACTTTTTATCATTACCATAATAGGATACCGATTCGAGTCTTCATCTCTCATCTTTCAAACTTCAAAGTAGGAGTAAGGAGCAAGCTCCAACCCCTACTAATTCATCTTGAATATCATTCCCTATTATGGTAATGATAAAATCCGTAAGGTCCAAGAATTGATTTACTACGTATTTACCTTCGTGAAATGGAAAAGTGCAAGGAGTTAATG
>CAJPNA010000165.1 GCA_905371865.1 uncultured Carnobacterium sp. | reverse complement strand
ATTCTGAGTCAGGGTTAGTTTCTCTTTCTATTGCACATGTTGATCCATTTTCAATCATGTCAGGTGTATGAACAAGAACATAACCTGCTCCTCTAAATACTGGATAATTCATATCTTTATTTGGAGCCGTCTTAAAAGGACTGTTTTCCAATTAAGACAGGCTCCTTCTCCTTTCTGAATTACTTTAAGTTAATTATTCAAATACTGTTTGACCGTCTACTTCAGTTGTTAAAGCATTTAATGCTTTTTCAACTAATTTTCTTCTTATTTTTCTTTCTTCTTCTATACTATCTAATTTTGGATTACCTAATGGGTGAGGTATCGCTATAGTTGGAACGATTCTGTTTGCTCCAACTGTTAGTGATATAGGTACTACTGTACACATATGTACTACAGGTATACCGTATTTTTCTATTCCTTTTACCATCGTTGCACCGCAACGAGTACAAGTTCCTCAAGTAGATGTAAGGATAACTGCATCTACCCCATCAGCCACTAATTTTTTTCCAATTTCTTCTGCAAATGCTTTTGCACTTGCTACTGCTGTACCATTTCCTACAGTAGTAGAAAATTCTTCGTACAATTTTCCAATTTTTCCTGCTTTTTCAAATTCTCTTAATACATCCACAGGTAACACACGGTCAGCATCTTCATTTGCGTATACAGGATCGTATCCTCCATGAGCTGTTTCATATGTTTCAGCTGTTAAGTCTTCAACACCTGCTATGCTGTATGTTCCATATTTTGAAGCTGAAGATGATTCAATGTGATCAGGGTTTCCTTTTGGAACGATTCCTCCAGATGTAACTAGAGCGATTTTTGCTTTAGATAGATCTTTAATAGCCGCAGCTGGTTCAACACGGTCAAAATCTGGCATTGGATATTCTGTTTCAAAAGCTTCACCTTTGATTTTTTTGATCAGCATATCTACTGCACGTTTTGATCCTCTATCTTCGTGGAAGTAGTTAACCCTTACTCCTTTAGCTATATATCCATCTTCAGCTGGTGAAAGTATTTCTTCACCTTTTGCTAATTTTGCTGCTAATTTTGCTAATTTAGGTAAAACCTTTCTCATTCCTGCAGCACTGTCTGTTGCTTCTACGATATATATATCTTTTCTATACATATCTACTCCAGGGTTTTCAATATACATTGCTGTTACAGCAGGTATATGTAATTCATCCTGGATTAATTTTGTAATTGTTCCTGCAGCAACCCCGTAACGTCCTGCGTTAAATGCTGGTCCTGCAATGAATAATTGTGGGTTTTCCCCTTTAATCATTTCTAATAAAGTTGCTTGTGCTTTTTCTAAATTTTCGTTGAAATAGCTGTCTCCACATACTACTGCAGCTACTATTTCAAATTCTTCTCCCAGCTTATCTTGTAATTGCTGTGATATTGGGGGTAATTCTTTACGCAACTCAGGCTCTATGTGAGCTTGTTCTTCTCCTCCAACCCCAGCAAAGAACTGGTTAATGTAGTGTACTACTCTAATCTTTGACATTTTTTACCTCCTCATTGTGTTGTTGGATTATTCACCACGTACGTCTTTCATTTCTTCTGAAATTGCGTCGACATCCAATACCATTTCCATCATTCCAACTTGTTCTTCGTAAACAGCTGGATCAACTTGTGATTTTACTTCTTCTTCTACTATGTGGTAAACTGCAAGATGTAATTCTACTCCTGCCAACGGCCCTGCAAAAGTTGGATCTCCTACAGTTACTGTTTCAGCTGCTAGACCAGCAGCTTCGGCTTCTGACGCACCTAATAGAACCGCAACGTTTTCGTTACCGAATTTTTCGGCAGCTTCCTTAACACGTTTTTGGTTTTCTAAGTCCATCGCACCCGCAGCCGTTCAGACAAAGCATTCAGTAGATGAAAATACAATCTCTGTTCCTTCTATAGTTTTTACACACTCTTCGATAGCTAGACCTGGTATTCCGTCTCTATCTCCGATAATGATGACTTTTTTATTTTTTAAACTACTCATTATCTTTCCTCCAATTTCTTTTTCATTTGATAATTAACTTAAATTTTTTTGATTTTATTATTTTTCTAAATTTTATTTGGCTGTTTGTTTAATTCTAGTAAGTCTTAGCTGTTAAATATCCAAATCCTGTTTCATTTGTTGCACCTGTAATTGCTTGAATTTCAACTTCGATTGTTCCATCTTCTTTTAATGAATCGTGGTGTCCTCCTGCAATTACGTTAACTACATCAATGTGTCCAATTATTTTGTCTAATTTAGGTAATACGATTAATTGGTTTGCGTTTCCTCCAGTTACAACTGCGTTAGCTTTTGGATCTGCATCGGCCAAGCTTTGGCTCGCTCCGTTTTGTCCTGCATATTCATCAGTAACGATAACAGTTTTAACACCTTCAGTTTCAATTTTCTTACAGTTCATTATCAAGTCAGTATCTGGGTTTCCAAATCCTTCCTGAGAAACGATAGCTGCATCAAGTCCTAAATACTTAGTGAACTTAGCTGTCCAGTTAGATGATCTTTCTTTATCAGCTAGGTATACGTTTTCATTAGTTATGATAACACCAAGGAAGTTGATTTCCTTTCCATGTTTTTCATAAAGTTCTTCTATTACACCGTTATTTAAGTGTACATAAGTAGGGTTTTTATCACATGCAGACACGCAGTTTCCACTTACGATTGCTCCATCCATTATTTCTGTTGGATAAAGAATTGTAGGAACTATTTGTTTTGCATCTACTCCGTATACATAAGTATCGTGTAATAATCCTTGAGTTTGTAGCATGTATACATATCCTACTTTTGGTAAATCAGGATATTGTGCTATTTGTTCAAGTAATGGTTTTGTTTCGTATACTTTTGTTTCTTCAGGCTGTAAGTTTCTTGCCAATTCTCCTAAATATTTAGCAGCTTTGAATCCAATGTAACGTACTGCTTTTTCATGCTCATGCTGTTTGATTCCTTCAGCAGGTTCAGCAATGATTACCAAGTTGTTCAGTTTTGAGAAAGGTGTGTACTCAGCACCTGGTCCAGTCATATCTACGATACCTTCCTGGAACCCAACGATTTTTCCTGTAGTTACTACAGCCATACCTTTTAAAGCTATAGTTTTTCCTTCTCCTACAGTATCAACCTTTGATAAAACTCCTGGGAAAATTCCTCCTCTTCCTTCAACCTTTACACGAGGCTCGATTACATCTTTTACTGGTGTAATACGAACGCTCTCTCCTGGTTTTGCTATGTCAAACTCTACTGATACGATTGCTTCGTCGTCCCATATCGCCTTTCTTAATTCATCCTTATTAACGTACAATACGTTATTTTCGATTTTAGATTCTGAAGCAAATTGAATGTCCTTTATGAAAATCTTGCCTAACTCAAGACGCATAATGACTCCTCCTTTACTATTAGATATATTTTTTGATTAATGCTTCCACGTTTTCAATAGTTGCATCATCTTTTGTTACTTCATCAATTTTTTCACCATCTTTATAGACAGCTAATGTAGGTAATCCTAAAACTCTTTGTTTAATAGCTAAACGTCTTGCTGATGTAGTATCTAATGCAGCAAATTTCATTTTACCTTCGTATTTTTCAGCAAGTTTATGAACTTCTGGCATTAATGCCTTACAAGGTTCACATCCTTGACTCCAGAAATCTACAAATACATATCCTTCAGCTTGTAACACTTCAGCTTCAAAGTTGTCTTTTGTTAATTCTAACATCTTATTCACACCTCTCTCTTCTTAATTTTAAATAATATATAT
>CAJPNA010000164.1 GCA_905371865.1 uncultured Carnobacterium sp. | reverse complement strand
TCTGTCTTATTGTAGACTGTTACCATCGGGATTTCTTGCATTTCTAAGTCATTTACTAAATCGATGACTGTTTTTTCATGTAATGAAAACTGTGTGTTTGACGCATCCACTACATGCACTAATAAATCGACATCCGCGCTTTCTTCAAGAGTTGATTCAAAAGCATGAATCAATGTCGTTGGCAGTTCTTGGATAAATCCTACCGTATCCGTTAAAGTCACTTCAAAATTCGGGAACAAGTCCACCTGTCTTGTTAGTGGATCAAGAGTCGCAAACAATTGATCCATTTGATAGGTTCCTGCCTGTGTTAATTGATTTAAAATCGTTGACTTCCCAGCATTCGTATATCCAATTAATCCAAGCTGGAATCCATTTGAACTCTTTCTCTTCTCCCGTGAACGTTCACGATGTTTCTTGATTTGTTCTAGCTGTTCTTCAATATCTTGAATTTGTTTACGAATATAACGTCTATCTGTTTCTAGGCGAGTTTCCCCTGGACCACGAGTACCGATTCCCCCACCTTGACGAGATAAACCTTCTCGTTGTCCTGAAAGACGAGGAAGCAAGTAGTTTAATTGCGCAAGCTGTACTTGAAGTTTCCCTTCTTTAGAACGAGCACGCATTGCAAAAATATCTAAAATCAATTGCACTCGGTCAATAATACGACAGTTAATCGATTCATTGAGATTTTTCACCATCGAACCAGTGAGCGATTGATAGAATACAACAAGATCCACTTCTAGTTCATCGACAAGATGGCTGATTTCTTCCACTTTTCCTTTCCCAACAAGCGTACGTCCACTAATCGACTCACGTTTTTGTGTCACAGTAGCAAACACTTCACCCATCGCTGTATCGACTAACTGCACTAGCTCTTGGTTCGCATATGCGAAATCCTCATCAGTTTGCGTTGTTTGCACACTTACAATTAATACGCGTTCTCTTTGTTCCATTCTATCCCTCCTCTACAAAAGCTGTTAACTCTTCTAATAGTTCTTCTTTCTCTTTTGGATTCTCTAATAAATTCACCCAACGAATTTGTGGTAGTCGATTTCTAAACCAAGTTAATTGACGTTTGGCGTATCGTCTTGAGTTTTGTTGAATAGTTGAAATAATCGCCTCACGCGACTGCTCTCCTTCAAAATACGGAATCCATTCCTTATATCCAATTCCACTAATCGATTGGATATCTAGACCTTTTGATTTTTCATATAACTCTCTAGCCTCTTCTTCCAGACCAGCCTGAGACATCAGTTCTACACGCAAATTGATGCGCTCATATAGTAGTGCTCGGTCTGTATTTAAACCAATAATAAACGCATCATAGTGCGGCGTCTTTTGAATTTCTAGACTTGAAAACTTCTTACCGGTAGCATGAATCACTTCTAGCGCACGAATCACGCGTCTAGGATTATTTACAGAAATTTTAGAAGCCGCCTCAGGGTCTACTGTATTCAATTCATTCCAAAGAACCTCAGAACCCTTTTCTTCCAGTTCTTGTTCTTTTAATATACGATAGTCCGGATCATTCGAACCTTCGCCACTATAATGGAATCCATACAATAGACCTTCGATATAGAGTCCTGTACCACCGACGATAATCGGTAGTTTCCCACGACCCGTAATGTCTACTATAGCTGCTTCTGCCTTCTCTTTAAAGTCACTTGCTGTAAAAGGTTCATCCCACTCACAAATATCTAACAGGTGGTGTGGAACGCCTTCTTTTTCTTCCTCAGTAACTTTTGCAGTCCCAATATCAAGCCCCTTATAAACTTGAAGCGAATCTCCATTAATGATTTCCCCATTGAAGTGTTTTGCAAGCTCGATACTGAGAGCTGTTTTTCCTACCGCGGTTGGTCCCACGATAATGATAATTTTGGGTAGCTTATCGCTCATAATTCTCCTTTAATTGTAACGCCTTTTGCGGATAATCCGTAAAAATGGCTTCAATGTTTAGTTCAAAGCAACGGTTGATGTCTGCATCTTCATTCACTGTCCATACACGTAAAGGCAACTGATTCGTATTCCATTCAATCGTCCAATCAAGCAACTTCAAATCAGGATGATACGATTCTTTTTCAAGCATAGCATCCCCTTTATTCGCCCACTCGACTGACTCAAACAGAAGTCCAATTTCTTGATCTGAATTCATTTTTTTGAGTTCTACAAGTGTATATGGATTAAAGCTAGAATAGACGATTGAAAACGGCCAAGTCTGGGTACCTTGCAGTGCAAGACATTTCTCAACTAGACCTTCATATTGAATAATATCTGTTTTTAGCTCGATATTTAATTGTCCGTTAAAGTTCAATTCTTTTAATAAGTGAAGGACTTCTTCCAGTGTTGGAATCTTCTCACCCGCAAAATCGTTCTTAAACCAACTTCCTGCATCCATTACTTTAATTTCTGCTAGCGTTAAATTTCTGATTTCACCAGTACTATTGGTTGTACGGTCAATCGTTTCATCGTGAATCACGACTAACTGTCCATCCTTTGTTAAATGGACATCGAGTTCAATACCGTCACTACCGACACGTACCGCTTCTCTAAAAGATGCGAGTGTGTTTTCTGGATGAGTCCCTTTACTTCCTCTATGTGCAAAGATTTTTGTCATTTGCGTTCACCTTCTGCTCGTGTATCATTTTCTTGTTTAATCGCGTTTGAAATTTGTAATAATTCTTTTGCATTTTCAAGTGTTAATGCTGTAATCGTCGTACCTGAAAGCATACGTGCGATTTCTTCTATACGCTCTGTTTCGTTCATTACTTTCAGAATCGTATGTGTCCGTTCGCCTTCTTCGACTTTTTCGATATGAATATGTGTATCCGCCATACTTGCCACTTGTGGTAAATGCGTAATACTCAACACTTGAGCATATTCTGAAATGTAGTGCATCTTCGAAGCAATCGCCTGCGCCACACGTCCGCTGACACCTGTATCCACTTCGTCAAAAATAATCGTTCCAACAAGTTGTTCTTTTGTGAAGATGGATTTCATTGCTAAGGTAATACGAGATAACTCCCCACCAGAGACAATCTTGCTAAGAGGCTTCAACGGTTCCCCTTTATTCGTCGAAATGTAAAACTCAACGATGTCAATCCCGGTTTCGAGTAAGCTATTTGAAGTTTCAAATTGAATGGCAAATTGCGCATTCTCCATGTAGAGACCGTGCAATTCGCTCACAATATCTGCTTCTAAGTGTTTAGCCACTTCACGACGAATACTTGAAATCTTCTTGGCAATCTCAAATGCTTCAAGAGTGACCTGCTTCAACACTTTTTCAGTTTCAGCGATTAAAGCCTCTTTATTTTCAATCTTATTCAAAGCGTCTCTTGCTTTATCTTGGAAGGCCAGAATTTCTTCTGCATCATCCCCATATTTACGTTTTAATTGATAGTAAATATCAAGACGTTCTTCAATAAAGGCCAGACGTTCTTCGTCAAATTCTGCATTTTCAATTTCATGACGAATCGCACTAGCAGCGTCTTGTAATTGATAGTAAGCCTCGCTCATTTGCGTAGAAAGCGTCTTGAAACTTGTTGAAATAGATTCTAGGCTTTCCACTTCACGTGTCGCTTCTCCAATGGCATCGACGCTTGAATATTCTTCCCCTTCAAGGGCAGCAAGAGATGTTTGAAGTGCCGTTTGGATTTTTTGGAAGTGCGTGAAGTATTCTTTTTCTTCATTTAATTGTTCTTCCTCACCTACATAAATATTGGCTTCTTCGATTTCTTGCAATTGAAATTTCAACATATCTACGCGTTGTGCGTCTTCTTTTTCTGCTGTTTGTAAGGCTCTAAGTTCTTG
>CAJPNA010000163.1 GCA_905371865.1 uncultured Carnobacterium sp. | reverse complement strand
ATAATAATCGATTTCCCAGCGCCCGTTTCCCCGGTTAAAACCGTCATTCCTTTTTCAAACGTACACTGAACTTCTTCGATAATGGCAAAATTCTTAATATAAATCTCTTGAATCAAGTTCGTCACCCTTTACTTTTTTAATCGTTGCGCTTCTTTAACCGTCTCACGAGCGAGTTCTTCAAATGAATGAACCTCACTTGGAGCTATATTTTTTAAATGCGCTAAAAATTCAATATTTCCACTTCCACCCGTGATAGGTGAATACGTTACTTTTTCTACAGTAAATCCGATTTGTTCACTGAAGCTTAAAATATCCACTAATACATCTTCGTGTACTTTTGGATCACTCACAATCCCTTTTTTCCCGATGCGCTCACGACCTGCTTCGAATTGTGGTTTAATCAACACGAGCACGTCGCCGCCTTCTTTTAGAATTGGTTTTAATGGCGGTAAAATCAGTTTCAACGAGATAAACGACACGTCGATGGATGCTACATCCGGTTGCCCTTTTGTGAAATCATCTGGTGTAGCGAAACGAAAATTCATTCGTTCCATGACAACAACACGCTCATCTTGGCGTAGTTTATAATCTAATTGGTTATAGCCCACATCGAGCGCATAACTTTGTTTAGCCCCATTTTGTAAGGCCGCATCTGTAAATCCACCCGTAGAAGCCCCGATATCTAATAAAATCTTTCCATCAACACTAACATCGAATTCTTTTAAGGCTTTTTCTAATTTCAAGCCTCCACGAGAGACGTATTTTAACGGTTCACCTTTAATCATCAATGAACTCGTCACAGGAATTTTTTCCCCTGGTTTATCGTATCGGTTATGATTCACTGCATCCACAATCTGTCCTGCCATAACAAGACGTTTTGCTTTTTCTCTAGAATCCGTCAACCCTTGTTGGACGACTAGAATATCCACACGTTCTTTTTCCATTAGTTACTCCTATATTTCTAAATACGTTAAAAACTCAATGAGAAGAGCCTTTGTTTGTTGGTTTGCTGGCGTACATGCCACTTCTTCCAATGAACGTTTACAAGACGAAATTTCGCTTGCTAAGGCTTCTTTTGCGCCTTCTACTCCTAAGAGACTCGGATACGTATTTTTACTTAGTTCTGAGTCCTTCCCTGTTTCTTTACCGGTTTGTTCACTTGTCCAGCAAACATCTTGCAAGTCGTTTTGAATTTGGAATGCTAGGCCAAAGTGTGTTGCATAAGAAACAAAAGCTTCTTTCATCTTCGCATAATCGACAAAAAGATTCCCAAGACGAACAGCAGCTAGTAGTAACTCGCCGGTTTTCTCACGATGGATTTCTTTCATTTGTTCGAGAGTAATCGTCACTTCTTCACTAGCAATATCTTTCATTTGGCCAGAAATCATGCCGCTCATACCAGAAGCTTTGGATAAAATCTTTACTGCTTCCACTAATTGACTCGCTTCTAAGTCAGTATTTGAAGCTACTTCGAATGCTAATGTCAGTAATGCATCACCTGCTAAAATGGCAGTTGCTTCGTCAAACGCCTTATGCACAGTTGGACGACCACGACGCAAGTCATCATCATCCATTCCAGGTAAATCATCATGAATGAGAGAATACGTATGAATCATCTCTAGAGCACATGCTAAGTCTAAAGCTGCTTCATTTTTCGACATACCAGAAGCCCCAACTGCTAGTGTTAGAAGTGGTCTAATGCGTTTTCCGCCTGATTGTACAGCATACAGCATCGCTTCTTTCAATCTAATATCTGAAACCCTTTTTTCAATCAGTTGCGTTAAGTGAATATCTACCTCTTGTTGAAGTTGTTGAATTACAGCCTTCACCATAGGACTATGCCTCTTTTCCTTCTGCATTCACTGTAATCATTGCTCGAACAGTTTCTTCTGCTTTTGTTAATGTTTCATTACAAAATTGGCTAAGTTCCATTCCTTCTTTAAATTTATCTAATGCTTCATCAAGTGGAACATTTCCGCTTTCTAATTGTCTTACGATTTGCTCTAAAGCAGACATTGCTTCTTCAAATTTTAAGGTTTTTTTCGCCATTATAAACTCTCCTTATTCTTTTCTTTAACGGTCGCATTAACAAGACCATCACTTAAACGAATCTCTATTTCTTCATTATTTTCAATTTGTTCTACCGAATTTACGATTGTTCCATTTTTAAACACAATACCGTATCCACGTGTCATGATTTTTAATGGGCTGAGTAAATCTAATTTCTCTACTAATTGTTGGAACCTAATTTGCTTATCCTGCAAGTAGTTTTGATTATTATCAAGTAATTGCTTTTGTAACCATTCAAGTTTCTGCTTTTGTTGAATTAATAATTGTTCTGGCGATACTAGTTGCAGACGGTGCGTAAATTGCATCGATTGTTGTTTTGCCAGGTGGAGTTTTTGTTGCATTCCTTGTAACAACTTCAATCGCAATTGATCCACTTGCTGTGAATAGACTTCATACATCCGCTCTGGTTTTACAAAAATACCAGACTTCTCTAGCTTACTTAATAACTCTTTTCGAGTATTCAACTGATTGAGCATCGTTGTTTGTAAGCGACTAGTCAAGTTTCCAAGTGTTAAATGGATATCATTGAGTACCGGCGTTGCAAGTTCTGCTGCGGCAGTCGGTGTCGCTGCACGTTGGTCAGCTGCAAAGTCTGTCAAGGTCGTATCTGTTTCATGCCCCACACTTGAAATGATTGGGCGGGAAAATGAAGCGACACGTCTTACAACCGGTTCTTCGTTAAATGCCCATAAATCTTCGATGGAACCTCCACCACGACCAATGATAACCACATCTGCATCCGATTGTTCTACTAAGTCTAAGTTTTTAAGAATGCTTGGAACCGCGTGTACTCCTTGTACCACGGTTGGATATAACACGAGCTGTGCGATTGGAAAACGGCGAGCAACTGTTGTTTGAATATCTCGAATAACGGCACCTGTATCACTCGTTAAAATCGCAATTTTCTTTGGAAATACAGGAATTGGTTTCTTCGGTCCAGAGAATACTCCTTCTTCAGTTAATTTTTTCTTCAACTGTTCATAGGCTTGATAAAGAGCTCCTACCCCATCTGGTTCCATGTGCTCAATAATCATTTGATATTTACCAGATTTCTCATAGACCGTAACACGACCAATCACAAGAACTTTCATTCCCTCTTCAGGTTGGAATTGAATTTTCTTATAAGCGCCTTGGAACATGGTCGCAGCGATAATGGCATTTTCATCCTTCAAGTTGAAATACTTATGCACACTATTTTTATTAAAGTTCGAAATTTCTCCCGTCAAATAAACGCGGTCTAAGTGCGGATCACGGTCAAATTTAGTTTTAATATACTTCGTCAACGCGGTGACGGTTAAGTATTCTTGTTCCATGTCCTACTCCTTCTTACTTTTTGCATTTTTTACGGTTTGGGCTAGTAACATCGCAATGGTCATTGGACCAACTCCGCCAGGTACTGGTGTAATAGCACTTGTGAGTGGCGCCACTTCTTCAAAATCAACATCTCCGCAGAGTTTTCCAGCTTCATTACGGTTAATCCCAACATCAATCACAACGGCTCCTTCTTTTACGAAGTCTTTTGTAATAAGTTCTGTTTTCCCTACTGCACTAATGAGTATGTCAGCGCGTTTTGCAACTTTGGCTAAATCTTTTGTACGGCTATGACAAACCGTAACTGTTGCTCCATGATTCAATCCTAAAAGTGCCATTGGTCGTCCCACAATTGTACTTTGACCAATGATAACCATCTCTTTTCCAATAAGGTCAATATTGTATTCTTTGAAGAATTCCATAATTCCTTGTGGAGTACATGGGACAATCGATTCATCTTTTTGAAGTAAC
>CAJPNA010000162.1 GCA_905371865.1 uncultured Carnobacterium sp. | reverse complement strand
ACATTACAAAGCTTGAATTGCAAGACTTATTGACTTTCAGTGGCTTTGTAGCAATTTTTGATGGGAAGCAGATCCAAAACAAAGAAGAGCTATTCCGTTTTTTTGAAAAACTGTCGGTCTTCCTGATGCGAATAATTGGTCATCTATTACGGATTGACTGACAGACTTATCGTGGTTAAAAGCTGAAGAATACACTTTTATTTTTGAAAATTATGATGGTTTCTTAAAAGATGATTTATCTTCTAAAGACTTATTTTTAGGAATTTTGGAAGAAGATGTTCTTCCTTGGTGGGAAAGTGATGTTGAAAAACATGTTGTTGGCGGTAAGGTCAAGAGTTTTCAAGTTTACATAGTGGAAAATTAAAAAATGGGAAACATTTTTATGGAGTTGCCTTAAGGTAACAAATTTGATGATTCATATAGCGGTTTATTCATGTCAGAGACTAAGAGGGCTAATCGCAACTATGAAATTGATCGTTACTTCCTAATGGACAGTCAGAAATTACTTAGCTGGCGTAATCCTAATTACATGGCGAAGTTCAATCATTACATCCTTGAAGAAAAGATCAATCCAATTACACTTGAGCCAGCAACAGCCGAAGAAATCCAAACAGCTGAATGGTATAATCACATCCATCCTATCACTGAAACACTTAGCTGGGGAACTGCTTTGTATTTAGCTTATGTGGGCTATAACCAGTATTATAATAAACCATATACAACAATCCCCGAAGCCATTGGCAAAGGAAAAGATTGGATTAAAGGGAGAATTCCAAGTATGGGGAGTCAGCCGGTGGTTGAGATTAAAAGCTACAATATGGATGACTTAGCTAAACTCCAACACACAGAGAACTTTACTGAGAAGTCTTTAATTCATATTTTTGAAAGTGATATAAATAGGAGAGGACAAGCAGGAGGTTATCACTATGATATGGTAGAGGGGACTTCTGGTAGTATCATAGAAGGGACGAAAAGTCCTGCCTTAAACGATACTGGAGTTTATGAAGCGAAAGTTGAAGTAAATGGAATTCCTAAAGAAGGAAATAGAGGGTATTCAACCTTTTTCCCTGACCGTATGAGCCCTCAGGAGATTGTAGATACCATTAATGAGGCATATGAAACAAGGATATTTGACACTAAATCAAGAAACATTTATGAAGGTATAAGTAAGAATGGAATGAAAATTAAGATGTATTTAGACTCTGAGAAAAAGATTATTTCAGCATATCCTAGCAGTAAATAGAAAGGGACGTGACAAATGTTAAAAAGACAATATGGAATATTTAAATATCCTGACGGTGATATTAGATTATCAATAAAATTTTTGGATGAAAAATATCAAACTTTAGGCGAGTTTTTTATCACTGAGGTTAATGATTTTTACCCTCATATTTATAAAGAATTAGAGGCAGTTGTTACTGGTCAAAAAGAAGCATCTGGTTTTGGCGGTAATATGCTGAATATTGATATAGGGAAAGAGGAAACAGAAGTATACTATCAAATGGATGATGAAAGTCTTGGGGAACCATGTTTTATTTCAACTGATGAATTGTATAAACTAGTCATTGAGTGGAAAGAAATAGAAGATAGAATGTACAGTGGGGAAGATATTTTTCCTCTTACCCTAGAGGATTGATGTTGTATAAACAAATTAAGGAACTAATAACAAAATTGCTTTTCAATTAAAGATTATAGATTTTGTGACTCAAAAGATTAAGTGGAGGCGAAGAAGATGCTCAAATCGCAAACTTTTATCACGAGCTTGAAAAGATTTTTAGGTAATGTTGAGGTCGTTGAAAAACCAGACCGCATTCAAGTCTATGACGGCGTGGATATCATTTATTCATTAGTGTCAGAAGCAAATTACTACTCTATTCGTATTAGTGAGCGTGGCACTGAATAGAACTTTTGTACCATACAAGATACGAAGTTTGCACAAATCTATTTTGCGTTCTTTGTTAAAAACGCCTTAGCCGATATCGACCTTCCACTGATGCCAAAAATCGAAGGCTTAACAGAAGCGTTAGAGACACTACTAGACTTATTCAATCAAGAAGGCCTAGCTCCGTTTTATTCAGTGGATTCTGTTGAAGCACAAAGAGTGAATGTGTCTACGGCTTCTAAACGTCTTTACTACGTAGATGCAAGCTACCTTGAATACGATATCGCTTATCTACCGAACCGATTCCATCAAACCTTCTATTCATCTATTGTGAACTTGAAAAACCGCCTGGAGTGGTTATCCGAGTGGGTGGGGTATTCAGATGAAATTCAAAAATACGAAGCGACTTTACTAGGATATAGTTCTGAAGGCATCGTAAAATAACAAGCAAAAGAGGAGTAAGACATCTGTCCTACTCCTCTATTTTTATCTCACAAACACCAATTTTTCTGGTGTTGATAGTTCCGCATCATAAACGAATCCATCTTCACTAAAAGCCTCCAATTGCTTCACGTCTGTTGCTTGTTCGCGCATGGCAAAACCTACTAGCAACCCACGCCCTTTTTTCGACGTTGTGGAGTGTTGTTTCAACTTGCCATCTTTGCGTTCGTAAAATTCCACGTCTATCCAGTTGTAACGCGAACGGTCTAAAAGCGAACTGAACTCGTCGCTCGCACAGTTGACCACTGTTTCTCCTTTTTCAAACAATTCAGCCCACTCTGTTTTCCAATAAGCCTTCAAGCTCTGCCCTTCCACGCGTAATGGCCGAAGCATATCCAAACGGTACGGCTTCACAAAAGTATCCGGCGCCACAGCCCCATATAACGCAGATAAGATGCGCACATGCTTGCTTCCATAGCCTAAGCCTTCCCTCCATCCCTCAACTTGCTTCAACCAGCGAAACGCCAGTCCGTTGTATAGTTCGATGGCAGGCGCTGCTTCGGCCACCTTCCATCCTTCGATGAACGCTTTGTTTTCGTCGAGCAACTTCCCTTTGACCCCTAGCACACGAGAGAGGTCCTCTTCAGGCACTGCGCTCACAGCCTCCACTACTTTCCTAGCAGCCGGGCTCACTTCCCAGTTGCGTTTCTCTAATGCGTCACAATTCATTTCCTTTGCAGGCGATAATATGAGTTTCATCTTAATCCTCCCTTCGTTCATGTCCTCCTTAGTGTACCTTACTCCCGCAGTTTTGACAAAATACAAGATGCAATTTATACTGAATACTATCAACTTAAAGGAGAATTTTATGCCTCAACCATTGACACTTTTGATTAATTCCATCGCCTCATTTTACTTATTACCATTTTTAAGCGTTGGAATCTATGCTATTTGGGCAAAAAAGTATTCACTCGCAAACTTCTTACTTTTCTTTGGAGGTGTCAATGCCCTTCATTCAATCCGTCTCATCTATCAAAAATCAGTTACTGGATATATCGTATGGTTTGTAGCATGGGCGCTGATTCTTTACGCGTCTTACTGGAATAACCAGCATGAAAAGCCCTATAAAACAGAAAATGCTATGCTGGATTTTCTCGTCCGTATTGTGAATGGAAATCCGTTTCCTGACAAAATCGAAGACCCAAACAAACTTCGTGCAATCATTGCACTCGCACTCACAATTTTAATGATTATCGCCTAACAAGGAGGACCTCATATGGACTTTGTATTCATCTTATTTTTTATTCTTAGTTTCTTTATCGTTACATTTGCTTTCTTGCATCTACTCGCAGGTGGTGTCGCTCTTCTAAAAGGAGACAAAACAACAGGAAACATCCTCATTTTTGTAGGAGGACTAATCGCACTTCCTGCAATCCCATTGCTAGCAATAGTACCCGGAATTTCATTTGTTACATGGATTGTTGGGGCAACGCTTTGCTGCGTGGGAGCCTATATGAACGGAAAAGAAAA
>CAJPNA010000161.1 GCA_905371865.1 uncultured Carnobacterium sp. | reverse complement strand
GGGGATTAAATCCGTATACTATAGTTAGAATTGAATAATTCTAATTAGAAAAAATGGAGGTAATAATAATGATTAAAGAACTTTTAAGTTTAGGAAAATTTGCTAAAAAATCAGGTGTATTTGCGGGAGGAGTTTTATTTGGATCGTTAGGATTAAAACTATTAGCGAGCAAAGAAGCAAAACATGTGTATGCTAAAGCAGTCGCTACTTCTTATAAATTAAAAGATGGTATTGATGCAACCGTTTCTACTGTAAAACAACATGCAGATGATGTCTTAGAAGAAGCAAAAGACTTATATGCTGAAGAAAAAAATGCACAATTAGTAGTAGAAACTAGTGAAAAATAATGAAGTTTATTATTAAGCATCAATCGAACTCTAGAGTGCGACTAGAGCTCCCTTTTACCTGTCCGTATTCGGTACAAATGTATTTAGAGGAATTAGCTTGCACAGTTCCTGGTATTGAAAAGCTACACTTTTATAAAGATTTAAAGCATGTAGGAGTGTATTTTTCTCAAGGGAAAGATCAACAGGTTCAAAGGTTTTTATCTTTGATTCAAATGGAGAAAGTAATTGAAAAACAAAACGAAGTCGAGTGGCTAGTCCCTTCTTCGCCATATGATATTATTTCAACGCATCTCTATCGAAGAATGCTTTCAAAAGTCTTTCTTCCAACACCTCTTCGTGTGGGATGGATATTTCTGAAAATGGTGAAGTTTGGAAAGGCTGCTTTCCAATCAATTTGTGAGAAAAAACTTTCTATGAGTTTACTCGATTTTGTGGCTATAGCGACTTCTGCAGCGATGGGAGACTATAAAACTGCTGATATGATTATGTTCTTATTGAATTTAGGAGACGATTTAGATGACTGGTCCCAAAAGAAATCCATTGAAGAACTTGAAAAGAATTTAACGAATAATATATACGAGATATGGATTGAAAAAGAGGGCGAGCGCTTCAAGAAAATGAGTAATCATGTTGACGTAGGAGATATCTTCGTTGCAACAGAAGGCCAAGAAATTTACTTTGACGGAAGAGTTGTCAATGGAAGAGGATACTTAAATGAAAGCTCATTAACAGGCGAATCTTTCCCTGTCTCTAAGAAGATTGGAGATATTGTCTATGCCAATACAGTTGTTGAGCATGGAGAACTATTGGTAGAAGTGACGAATAAGCAACAAAATTTACGATTGCAGCAAATTGTGCAACTCATCAAATCTAGTGAATTTCATCAATCGAAACAGCAAAAGCAATTAATGGAAAAAGCAGATGGATTAGTGAAATATAATTTCATAGGGATGGCGTTGACGTATCTATTCACACGCTCAGTTTCTAAAGCACTCACTTTTCTATTAGTGGATTATTCCTGCGCGTTAAAATTATCTTCACCAGCAACTTATTTAACAGCCATTAAAGCGGCTTCTAATCAGGGAATTGTGATTAAAGGATCTAATTCTTTAGATGAATATGCGCAAGTCGATACTTTTGTTTTTGATAAAACAGGAACATTGACAACTGGAATTCCAAAAATTCAACGAATTATTGCGTATGAAGGATATGATGATGCGGAAGTTTTACGAATTGCAGCTTGTTTGGAAGAACATATTTACCATCCAATTGCGACGGCTGTTGTTAAGAAGGCAGAAGATGAGGGAATTGAACATGAAGAAATGCATGGAAAATTAACTCACGTAGCTTCAAAAGGAATCGTGTCATCGATTGATGGAAAAAGAGTTCTCATCGGAAGTCTAGAATTATTAGAGGATGAGAAGACGACTATTTCCAATGAGCAACAAGAAGTGATTGAAGAATATAGCAAAAAATACAACTTACTTTATTTAAGCTATGACGGAAAATTAATTGCCATTTTCCTTATTGATACTCCGTTAAGAGGAGAAGCAATTGTGTTATTGAAAGAGTTAAAAGAAAAAGGAAATTGTACTTCTTACGGGGGATACACAAAAACGTACAGAGACGATTTGTTCGCTGATTCCATTTGACAGAGTCTATACACAAGTGAAGCCAGAACAAAAGCATCAAGTAATTGAACAGCTTCAAGAGGAAGGCCATCATGTTTTGATGATTGGAGACGGAATTAATGACTCTGCTGCACTGTCTCTTGCAAATGTAGGGGTTGTGATGGCGGGTGCTTCAGATATTGCTCGTCAAGCCAGCGATATTTTATTCTTAAATGAACAATTGACGGGATTAGAGGTTTTGGAAAATATAACCGAACAACTAAATCGCCAATTAGATGCCAATTTAAAACATACGGTAGGCATTAATTCGTTTTTAATGGGATTAGGTTTGATTGATATTGTTTCTCCTAGTCTATTAGCGGTATTACATAATGTGACCACAACGTTTATTATCGGTAAGAGTTTGACGTATATTCAATAAAAAGCAAGGTGAATTCACCTTGCTTTTTATTTTTGTTTCAACTGATTACAAATTATGAAGTGTATTAAAAGAAGCTACCTTGTATAAAAACAAGGTAGCTTTTTACATCTAATTAGTGGTTTTGTTGAATTTTTTATTACCAATTCTATACAAGCAATTACGGCAAAAACAATTAAATGCTGGTAATTTAATGAAGCTTCACCGTGTCTTATAATTTCAAATAGAATGTAAGCAAGGAATATTGATTGAGTATATATCATAAAAAAACTCCTTTTCTAGGCGCTATGCCGTGTATCCTAGTAGTTGAACTCGGGCTCACAGGACTGACGTTCACTTCCTGATATAAAGAGTCAAAAGTGCTGGAAATCCATTTCCAAATGTTCTATATAGAAACCTTTCGACATTATTAGCAATGCCCACATCCCAAATCCTTCGCACTGTGAAGGATTTTGCACGACTTGTGCCAAGTCCTTTGCGTTACTCCGGTCCAGTGATTCAGGCCTGAACGTTCGCCCTCGTATCCTAGTAGTTGAACTCGGGCTCGTAGCTTTCGCGTTCCTTTCCGATAATTATCCGCACGGTCTGATAGACCGTTTACGTTGTTTTGGTCCAACGTTCCATTTCTTAGTGCTCTTCGCAGTGGTTTATTGACTTTCTTTTCATCACTCGTGATTCAAGAAAGTCTAATAAACTTTGCGGGCGAAAGACTACGAAGCAAAACGGATTCACACTGTGAATCCGTTTTTTACTTCTGTCTTTCTGCCTCGTATCCCGTTATTCATAATCTCCACCAGGAACACCAAAGTATTCTTCAAGAGAAAGGCCAGAGTTATAAATATCTGTTGCCCTGTCTCCTACATAACGAAGGTGCCATGCTTCGGCTTGGTAACCAGTAATAGCTTCTTTCCCAACTTGGAATCGAATGATGAATCCATATTCATGAGCGTGCGTGTGTAACCAATGAATCGCTTGACCGTTTTCTGGGCCATCTAGTAAATCACCTGAGTGATCAATTAAGTCGAAGGCAAGCCCTGTTTGATGTTCACTATATCCTGGACGTGCAGAGTAAGTATCTGCAGCAGCCTGACCTTCACGAGATACATAACTATTATAGAGTTGTGTTTGATACTGGTAGGATCTATATCCGCTATAGGAATTGCTAATTGGATAGCCGAGTTCTTGCATTTTACCAATCAATCGGCGAAGTTGTGCACCCGCTGTTGGATCTTCTCCGGGAGCATAGTTTGCGGGGAGAGCATGTTTTTTGTTCACGATAATATCATACCCAAGGGAAAGATCCGCCATACCTCTTGAATTCGAAGAATGTTGAGAATGAGGAACTTCTTGAGTAGGGGGAGTCTCTTGCGACTGCTCCTGAGTAGTAGCAATGGTTGATTCAGTCGTAGTAGTACTTGTAGTCGTTGTTGTACTTGCAGTCGTTTGTGCGGTCGTAGCTTGT
>CAJPNA010000160.1 GCA_905371865.1 uncultured Carnobacterium sp. | reverse complement strand
ATTTCTTCTTCTACATTTTACAAACAGCATTAACAGTCACGGTTTATGTTCAAATCTTACAATTAGGGGTTCGTTTATTCGTTGCTGAGTTATCAGAAGCGTTCCAAGGTATCTCTAACAAATTATTACCAGGTTCTATGCCAGCGGTTGACTGTGCCGCAGTTTACGGATTTGGTTCTCCAAACGCTGTAACAGTTGGTTTCTTATTCGGGGTATTAGGACAAATCGTAGCAATCTTAGGATTAATCGTATTCAAATCTCCAGTATTAATCATCACTGGATTCGTACCAGTATTCTTCGACAACGCTACATTCGCAGTATACGCTAACCATAAAGGTGGTTTACGTGCTGCTTCAATCTTGACATTCTTATCAGGTGTGATCCAAGTATTAGGTGGAGCAATTGCCGCAGGTGCATTTGGTTTAGCTGCATACGGTGGATGGCATGGTAACTTTGACTGGGATACAGTTTGGGTTGGATTCGGATTCTTAATGCAAAACTTCCAATACATTGGTTTAGGTATCGTATTATTAATATTATTAGTAATCCCTCAATTACAATACAGCAAAAACAAAGAACATTACTTCACTATTGCTGAAGACTATGAAACATACTTAGAGTCTAAGCAAAACTAATTTAATTAAGTAAAAGAATATAGTAAAATTAGGGTATCGGGTAGTGTTTTCTATCCGATACTCTAACAATATAAGGAGATGTAAATTATGAAAGTATTAGCAGCATGTGGAAGCGGAATGGGCTCAAGCCAAATCATCAAAATGAAATTAACAAACGTATTCAGAAAATTAGATATTCCATTGGAAATTCATCACTGTGCCGTTTCTGAAGCAAAATCTTCAGCTAAAGGCTATGATATGGTTGTTATCTCATCAGCTTTATTAGAAGTATTTGATGGTTTAGATTTACCAAACACTAAAATTGTAGGTTTACAAAACTTATTATCTGAAAAAGAAATGACTGAAAAAATTTCAGAAGCTTTAGGGCTATAAGAGAGGTTCTATAATGGCATACGAACAATTAAAACAACGTGTATTTGAAGCAAACTTAGAATTACCTAAACATGGATTAGTGATTTTTACATGGGGGAACGTGTCAGAATACGACCGCGAAGCAGGAGTTATTGCAATCAAACCTTCTGGTGTAGACTATGACAAACTAACTGCTGACGATATCGTTATTGTGGATATTGACGGAAATAAAGTAGAAGGAGCTCTAAAACCTTCTTCTGACTTAGATACTCACTTAGAAATTTATCGTAATTTTAAAGATGTAAATGGGGTAGTGCATACTCACTCTCTATGGGCAACTACAATGGCTCAACAAGGACAAGAAATTCCTGCATTTGGTACAACACAAGGGGACTACTTCTACGGAACTATTCCATGCACTCGTGAAATGACAGAAGCCGAAATTAAAGGTGCTTATGAGTTAGAAACAGGTAAAGTGATCGTTGAGACTTTCCAAGATAAAGATCCAAATGCGATTCCAGCTGTTTTAGTATTTAACCATGGACCATTTGCATGGGGTAAAGACGCAATGGATGCAGTACACAATATCACTGTATTAGAATACGTTGCAAACATGGCTTGGCATAACTTTGCTTTAAACCCAAATATGAAGCCAATGTCACAAACAATTTTAGATAAACACTATTTAAGAAAACATGGAGCGAATGCTTACTATGGACAATAAAAAGTTTTATGAACTTGGTTTGTATGAAAAATCAATGCCAAACACACTTAGTTTTAGAGAAAAGTTAGAAACAGTTAAAGCAACTGGATTTGATTTTTTAGAAATCAGTATCGATGAAACTGATGAAAAATTAAGTCGTTTAGAATGGAAAAAAGAAGAACGCCAACAATTAGTAAATGATATGATTGAAACTGCTGTTCCAATTCGTTCAATGTGCTTAAGTGGCCACCGTAAATATCCATTTGGTTCCCACGACGAAGCTACTCGCACACGTAGCTTGGAAATCATGGAAAAAGCGATTCAACTAGCAGACGATTTAGGTGTTCGTGTGATTCAATTAGCTGGATACGATGTTTACTATGAAGAAGGAGATGCAGTAACACTTGATTACTTCATTCAAAACCTTAAGAAAGCTACTGAAATGGCTTCTCAAAAGGGAATTCTTCTAGGGTTTGAAACAATGGAAACGTCGTTTATGAACACTGTAGAAAAGTCAATGCGTTTTGTTGAATTAGTGAACTCTCCATACTTACAAGTATATCCAGACTCAGGTAACTTAATGAACGCATCATTAGAACCTGGTGCGAAAAATGTCTATGAAGATATCGAATTAGGAAGAGGGCATATTGTTGCAGCTCACTTAAAAGAAACGATTCCTGGACATTATCGTGAAATTCCATTTGGTACTGGCCAAATCGATTTCAAACGTATGGTTGATACTTTCTTGTCAATCGGAGTAAATCGATTCACTGGTGAATTCTGGTATGTAGGTCAAGAAAATTGGTTAGAGGATATTAAATTCGCAAATAAGTTTTTGAGATCTTATTTTCCAAATAAATAGTTAAAAAGAAACCTTCCTTTGCTAGGAAGGTTTCTTTTTTACCTTAATTAACGAACGTTCGTTTTTTATAGTTCGTAAATTACGCGTTTTCATAGAATGATATTTAAAAATAATTCGAAAATAGTAAGAAAAAACTTTATTTTTAATCGTTTTTTTGTTGCAATTTACGTATGTGTCTTGTATGATAGTAAGAGGGTTAAGAAAATCTTAATTTCTAATAACAAAACGTATCTTAGGAGGATATATTTTTATGAAAAAGTCTTTTTGGTCTAAATTAGCAATTGGGTTATCATCATTAGCTTTATTAGCAGGATGTTCTAGTAATTCAGGTTCTGACACAAATCAAAGTCAAAGTCAAAACGCTTCGAAAACAATCGAAAGTTTAAAAATAGCATTTGTACCATCTCGTGATCCTGAAACAATTGTGACAACAACAGAACCATTAAAAGAACTATTAAAGAAAGAATTAGCGAAAGAAGGCTACGATGTTAAAAATGTAGATATCTCTGTAGGTACAAGTTTTGACGCTGTAGGTGAAGCATTAGCATCAGGTAGTGCAGATATTGGATTCTTACCTGGTGGGACTTATGTTTTGTACGACAAAGAAGTAGATGTATTATTAACGGCTACTCGTGATAATTTATTAAAAGATTCTACTAATCCAAAAGAGTGGAATGATGGAAAAGAAACAGGTCGTGGTACTGAACAAGCTACATCCTATAAAGGGTTAATTATTGCAGGTCCAACTGAAAAAGGGAAAGAATTGGCTGCAAAAATCAATAGTGGTCAGGAATTAACTTGGGAAGAGTTAAATTCTGCTAAATGGGGAGTTTTAGGAACTTCATCATCATCAGGTTATATTTACCCAACGTTATGGTTACAAGAAAAATATGGTAAAGGTATTTCTGATTTTCAAAACGTTGTTCAATCAGACTCTTATGCAAGCTCTGCAGCGCGTTTAGCTTCTGGTCAAATTGATATCATGGTTGGTTATGCTGACGTTCGTAATGATTATGCTAAAAAATGGACAAGTGATTATGGCCGTTCAGAAGATATCTTCAAAGAAACCAATGTTATCGGTGTAACACCAGATATTTACAATGACACAATTTCAGTAAGTAAATCTTCTCAAATCGTTGACGAGGCATTTAAAGAAGCTTTCGCTAACGCGATGATCAATATCGCTAAAACAAATGAAGGTAAAGAAATTATCAAAATTTACTCTCATAAAGGTTATAAGAAAGCTAATTCAAGTGACTACGATAAAGAACGTGAAGCACAAAAATTACTTAAAAAATTAAAATCAGGT
>CAJPNA010000159.1 GCA_905371865.1 uncultured Carnobacterium sp. | reverse complement strand
CTAACGATTATCGGAAAGATAAAACGATTCTCGAATCAGGACTTAGCGCTGTACTTACTCATTATCAGTAGCTTCCTTCCGTTTTATTTATTCCTAACATTGTTCGTCTTATATATCATCCTTCTCGCCTTTACGGGAAAATTAAAACAAGTCTTTAAAGACCTAGTATCCCACCCGTTCTTACTGGCATTTATCGGATTTAGCTTCATCGTTTCGATGGTAGCTGGCAACTACTTAGGAGCTGGCATCACTGTTGGATTTTTGATGTATGCCATTTTCTTCAAATATTATCAAAGACGATTGACACCGGACTTTTTCCATATCGTTCTACAGACGGTCTTACTCATCAGTATTTTTGCTGCGGGATTCGCATTCTTAGAACACTACGAAATCGTTCATAAATTTAACTACACCTTCTTATCACCACAGATGCAAGTATGGCACCAAAACCGGGCGGAAGTCACCTTCTTTAATCCGAACTATTACGGCATTATTTGTTGCTTCTGTATTATGATTGCATTCTACTTACTCAGCATTACAAAGAGTTGGTTCTGGAAGTTCATTGGTGCTGTTGCGATTGGAATTAATCTATTCGGCCTCAGCTTCACTCAAAATAGAACAGCTTTCCCAGCAATTATCTGTGGAGCGATTATTTACCTCTTCACGACGATTCGTAACTCGAAAGCATTCTGGCTCAGTATCGCCGTATTTGGAGTTGGACTCATGTTCCTCTTCTCAAATGACATCGGCGTTCGTATGGGAAGTTTTGGCTCATCCATGGAAGAACGCATTTCGATTTGGAATGCCGGCATGGTTCTTTTTAAACAAAATCCATGGTTCGGGGAAGGTCCACTGACGTACTTGCATAGCTTTGCAAGAATCGGTGCTCGCTACCACGAACACGCACATAGTTTATATATCGATACTATTTCAAGCTACGGGACTATTGGAACCCTACTTTTAGCGATTTCTACCCTTAAACCTGTACGCATGCTTTTGGAAATGAGTCGTGATCCAAAGAAACGTCCAATCGTTGGACTCTACGTTTCTTTCATCGTTGTACTATTCGTTCACGGTATCTTCGACGTGGCTATCCTTTGGGTACAAAGTGCATTCCTATTCTTACTAGTGATGACAAGTATCCCAATGTGGATGAAACAAGAAGAAAACGTAATGCCACATAAATAAACTCCAAAAAAGAAATCCCAAGATTCATATCTTTGAACCTTGGGATTTTTTGTGTACTTTTATTTTGTTAAGTTACGGATGTTTTTGAAGAGTTCTTTATGATTTTCAATCTTCGTATCATTTCCAATCACAACAAATGCATTTTGATCCATGATGGCTTTCATCGTTGGAGCGTATGCGCGTACCTTTTCAGGAGTTACCGCTAAGATTTCATCACGGAACTTTTGAACTCTCTCTTGTGTCAAATGCGTGAAGTAACGTGTGAAAGCTACAGCCCCTTTTTGAGCAGCTGAAAGTGGACGGTCAATCGTACTGAATGTACCAATCAAGTTCTTTTCAAACTCGGCCTTAGAAAGGTTGAAGTTTTCTAAGTACTCCACTTGTCCGTCATATCGTTCGAGTGTTTCAACGATGTTCGGGTCGCGGTATGAAAGACCTGCAACGTCCCCTTTATCAGTGATGATACTCATACCTCCATAAGCCCCACCTTGAACACGAACCGTATTCCATAAATAATCAAGTCCTAGAACTGATTTTAAGAATAAGTTCATTCCGTTCACTGGAACCCCTAGAAGCGTTTGGTTATATCCTTTTGCGACATAGTTGATTTCTTGCGCTGTCTTGAATCCTTCGTTTAACACTTCCACTGGATTCGTGAAGGCTTGTTTTTCAATTTTGTGATCTCCAAGATGTTTGAAGAAGTCCTCTGATACTTGTTTGAAATGTTCAAAGTCTTCCTTACTTCCGACAAATGTAGCCACTAACCGGTCAGTTGTTAAAATCGTTTTTAACACGTCTTTCAAGCGGTCGATAAATGCTTGAGGCTCTGCGTCAAAAACAGCAACCACATCACAAATAAAGTCGTAGTAGTCGATTCCTTCAAGCGATTGTAAGTATTTCGCGCCTTCGTAGTAGTAAGACTCTAAACGACGAAGTGCTGCCACATGTGAACCATAGTTGAAGTTCATTTCTAAGTCTGCTTTCACATTGAGTAAAAGCTCCTTGATTTTTTCTACATCATCCAAGTTCGAACGATAAACGATTTCTTCAATCAAGTTCAAGAGCTGTGGTTGATACTCAGACAAGGCTTTCCCACTCACTGTGAATTTAGGATAGTAGATATTGTCTGCTACCGATTCAGTGATGACTGTCGCGTTTGTACCAATTCCACCTGTATAGAAGTCAATTTCTGTGCTGAGAGCTTCATCTGTGAAGTTTTCTGTTCCAACTTCTCCTAACACTTCTGTTAAGAAGGCCACAACTGGAATGTCTTCTGTTTTCATGCCGGATAAATCGAAGTAGTATTTCACATAAGAAATGCCTGCTGTGAAGTCTTCATAGTGTAAAAAGGTTGGTTTTCCATCTTGTTCTTCCACAGTTAGTGGTAATGGCTTCACTTCCCGATCAATATCTTCAATCGATAGTTTAGGCAATTTCGCCAAATCTTCTTCCTTGTCAGGAGTTGTTTGACGTTCTAATAATTTTTGAGTTTCTTCGACCAATGCTTCTAATTCCTGATCGCTTAGTGAAGCCTTATAGGCAGCTAATTGTTCTTTTAGCGCTTGGTCTTTACGATCTAGAAGTCCTGGTTCAGGAGAAAGTGTAATAACTGCGGAGTGCGTATTTTCTAATAATGTACTTTGAATTAATTTTTCGAAGTATCCATTAGTCATTTCTCTTTGAATCTTATCTAAAATTGGTTGATACTCAAATGTCTCGAAAACATTTCCGTCATATAACCAGCTCGTTAGCGCGTTTAGAGAATACAGAATCCCTTTAGGAGTAGAGCCTTCTAATGCTGTAAGTTCTTTGTATCGGAAAGCTGCCTTGTTTAATGCCGCTTGAATCGCCTTTTGAGGAATTCGTTCTTCAACGAGTCGTTTTAATTCTGATTCAATAATCGTAATAAATTCTTCTTTTACAGAAGGATTTGTATCTTTCAGTACAATTTCAAATATAGGTGAATATGTTGCCGCACCAAAACCACCAGAAACATCAGAACCAAGTCCTGATTTTAAAAGTGCTTTTTTAATAGGAGCTGTATTACTTCCTAAAAGAAGCTCGTCTAATACTGCTAAGGCAATAAGAGATTCAGCATCTGTACCTTTTCCTGCAGCCCAAACATAAGCTAACAAAGTTTTATTCTCTTCAGGTTCTTCTTGAGAAATCGAGAATTTTGCTTCTACTTCTTGTCTTTTTTCAAATGGCGCTTGTTCAACAGGTCCAAACTCATATTCTTTTGCTTCGAACTCATCAAAATATTCACTTAACTGACCAAAAGCAACATCTAAATCTAGATTCCCATATAATGTAACACGCGCATTACTTGGGTGATAATATTTATCATGGAAATCAACAAATTTTTCTTGCGTTAATGTTGGGATGCTAACAGGCATTCCTCCTGAAATATGTTTATACACCGTATCAGGATATAAAGTTGGTTCAATTAAACGATATAATTCTGATTCTGGTTGAGAGAAAGCCCCTCGCATTTCGTTATAAACAACGCCTTTATAAATCAGTTCATCGTCTGCATTCTCTAGGTGATAATGCCATCCCTCTTGCATAAGGATTTGTGGGTCATACTTGAAGTTCGGATAGAACACAGCATCTAAATAAACAGACATTAAATTTGTAAAATCTTTTTGATTACGAGAAGATACTGGATACACTGTTTTATCTGAGTAAGTCATTGCATTTAAGAAAGTATTCAAAGA
>CAJPNA010000158.1 GCA_905371865.1 uncultured Carnobacterium sp. | reverse complement strand
ACTTGTTACATCGGTTCTATCGGTAAATTACCATTCACAATTAACGTAATTAAAATTCCCTTTGCAGTAAATCAATAGTAACTCTGCCTCCCTTATCTTGACAAGAACGGCATTATTCCATATCATTAAACTATAATTAAGAATGAGGTATTTTTATGAACAACGAACCACAGTCAATGTCCGTTTCAAACATCTTACATCAACTAACCTCTCCTTGGCTGAATTTTATTTTAGCTCCTTTAGGATATTGTTTCATCGGACTTCTTCTTGCTGTAAGGCAACAACAATTTCACCTTACTCATTTTTCAGTATTGTTTTTGTTCTTTGTCATAATTTATTTGCAGGAAAATTCATTTAGAAAATATGCTAATCATCCAGATATGAAAAGATGGATTTTCATAGCTATTACAGACATACTGCTACTTTCAATTCTAGTCTATTTTTATCAAAATGTAGCTTTAAGAATCGTTCTTCTTTTACTTTTAATGGCGATTCTAAACCACGGCCACTTGTTTGAATTGAAGACAAATGAAATGTTTTATATTTATCATTCATTTCTAAAGAAATTGGCATTCAATTATTCCAATATATTTTATTTGGATTATATGTTTCTCATGTTAAATCACGTTTGGTCGAAATTAGAGAAGGAAAAAGACACTATGGTCCAGTAGTAGCAATTTGTACTGTTTTATTTAGTCTTTCTTGGCTAATCGGAACAATTATCTACTTTGTCTGGTACCTAGGCTCCTTCAGTATTTTGGGAACCATTTTATTCTCATTATCCTTATTGATTCCAATTTTATATCAAATATACTATCGAAAAGAATTTTCTGTTAATCGACAATTTACATACTTACATTGGTATTTAATTGTAATGTCATTTTTATATGGATTTTTCTTTATCATTTAAAAAAACGTTGGACAATGTCCAACGTTTTTTTAAACTTCTTTTTGACCATATGCACAAAGATCTAACAATGGACATCCCTGACACTTCGGACTCCTAGCCGTACAATGATATCTTCCAAAGAAAATCATCCAATGATGAGCCCTTCCCCATTTATTTTTAGGTAACTTTTTACATAAGGTTTCTTCAACCTCAAGAACGGATGCTGACTGTTTACAAATCTGTAATCTTTTGCTTACTCTTTCCACATGAGTATCTACAGCAAAAGCTGGTAAGCCAAAAGCAACACTTAGTACAACATTTGCTGTTTTTCGCCCTACACCTGCTAGCGAAACCAATTCTTCTCTTGTTCTTGGAACTTCACCATTATATTTTTCAACAAGTTGCTGGGCACAAAGTCTAATATTTTTGGCTTTATTTCGGTATAATCCTAATGATTGAATACACTCAATTACAACTTCTTCTTCACTATTTGCTAGAGCATGAGCAGTGGGATAAATTGCAAAAAGCTTCGGCGTCACTTTATTAACGCCTTTATCTGTAGCCTGTGCACTTAAGATCGTTGCAATTAAAAGTTGAAAAGGTGTTTCATGATTCAATTCACAGTGCGCATTAGGAAATAGTCTTTCCATTCTCTCTACTGCTTCAATAGTTTTTGCTTTCGATAACATAAATCACCTTTTCGTCCAATGAATCATCGGTACTTTAGTTTTATCTAGTGGACTAGCTTGTAGTTCAACTTGATTATTTTTGATTCGACTCTTTTCAGTAGCAAGCTGTTGTAAAGTTTTAATTCCTTTTCGATGCCAACTCAAAAGAATCTTATCCATATATTTAATCGTGAAGACCTGATTTAATACACATTCCTTTAATGCTGCAATAATAATTTCTTGTGGATAATGATCCTGGTGAATCCAACTAGATACATTCTGAATTTCAAAAGAACTAAGTGGTCTACCAAATTCCTGTTCAATTAAAGCTAACAGGTTAACGTCAGACTGTTTTTGCTCTTTATTTTTAATGGAATGTTGCTTATATGCTATCTCTAATTGTTGCATTAAAGGCTTAAAACTGTAATAATCTACCTTTTTTTCAGTTTGAGTTTCTCTTTGTTGAATGACTAGTACTTGTCTATCCATTAAATGTTGAATAATTCCAAATAATTGCTTTTCATCCAGTTCAAATGTTTTACAAGTTTCTTCTACATTTAAAACGAAGTATTCTTCTGTATGCCTTTGTAGTAGCCAAGAAATTAACAAACATTCATCCGCATTTAATTGTAAATGCCGATAGTACTGAATCAAAACATTAGGTACGGTTGTGGAACCACTAAACATCCAATGCTCTTGGAATGTTAATGCCATTCGATTTCCTCCCTCTTCTAAAAAAGAGCCAACGACACATGTCAGCGGCTCCTTTATTTTCATTTTATTATGGGTAAATACGGTTTAGTAAACGTGGGAATGGGATCGCTTCACGAATATGTTTCGTACCAGCTACAAAAGTTACCATACGTTCTAGACCAAGTCCAAATCCTGAATGAGGCACTGATCCGAATTTACGTAAATCTAAGTAGAATGCGTAGTCATCTGGATTTAATCCATTTGATTTAATTCTGTCTAATAATTTATCATAGTCCGTTTCACGTTCACTTCCTCCGATAACTTCCCCATATCCTTCCGGAGCAAGTAAATCCGCACATAATACACGACTTTCATTTCCAGGAACTGGTTTCATATAGAAAGCTTTAATTTCAGTTGGATAGTTGATTACGAATGTTGGAACACCAAAGTGGTTTGAAATCCAAGTTTCATGTGGTGAACCGAAGTCATCCCCATGTTCTAGATGTTCGTAATCCGTATCTTCATCATTTTCGTGCGCTTGTAACAAATCAATCGCTTCATCGTATGTGATACGTTTGAACGGTTCGCTAATATATTTCTTCAATAATTCAGTATCACGTTCAAGAGTTTCTAACGCATGAGGTGCACGGTCTAGTACTCCTTGAATTAACGCTTTAACGTACGCTTCTTGTAAGTCTAATGACTCGTCATGTGTTAAGTATAAATACTCCGCATCCATCATCCAGAACTCAGTTAAATGACGACGAGTTTTAGATTTTTCTGCACGGAATACAGGTCCGAAGTCGAATACACGACCAAATGCCATTGCTCCAGCTTCTAAATATAATTGACCAGATTGTGTTAAGAATGCTGGTTCACCAAAGTAATCCGTTTCGAATAATTCTGTAGAATCTTCTGCCGCATTCCCTGAAAGAATTGGACTATCGAATTTAATGAATCCATTTTTATCAAAGAATTCATACGATGCGTATATAATCGCATTACGAATTTCCATAATAGCATGTTGTTTTGTTGAACGTAACCATAAGTGACGGTGGTCCATTAAGAAGTCAGTACCATGCTCTTTTGGAGTAATTGGGTATTCATGACTCTCACCAATTAACTCAATGTCTTTTACCAATAACTCATATCCTAATTTAGAACGAGTATCTTCTTGTACAACACCTGTTACGAATACAGAACTTTCTTGAGTTAATCCTTTTGCTAATTCAAAAGTTTCTTCATTTACATCAGCTTTCACTACAATTCCTTGGAAATAAGCTTTTCCATCACGCAATTGTAAGAATGCGATTTTTCCGCTAGAACGTTTATTGGTAACCCAAGCACCAATTTTAACGGTTTGTCCAACGTAATCTTTTGCTTGATTCATTGTTATAGTTTTCAAATTATCCCTCTTCCTTTACAAATATGATTCAATAAATTCTTTAATACGTTTTGCTGCTTCTCTTAACTCTTCTTCGCTACTAGCGCAGCTAAGCCTTAGAAAGCCATTGCATCCAAAATTCTCTCCAGATACAGTAGCCACTCCAGCTTCTTCCAAAAGTTTTAAAGCAAATTCTTCTGACGAGGCAACACTAACAATATGCATGGCTGTTTTTATATTCGCAAACAAATAGAAAGCTCCTTTAGGCTTTTCACACTTGATT
>CAJPNA010000157.1 GCA_905371865.1 uncultured Carnobacterium sp. | reverse complement strand
AAATACCCGCAATGACTTCGTTCTCGATGAAATCTTCATTACCTGCAGTCCCTAACTTGAACACACGACCTGCTTCGAATAATTTCACGTTGTTTTGTGAACGAGCCACATTGTATTGAACGGCTTCTAATAAACTTGGTAATAGTGATTGACGTAATTCGCTACGATCTTCACTCATTGGCCAGCTTAAACGCACGCTTGTTGCGTCTTTCTTCGTAAACCATTTTGATTTTTCTGGAGTTGTTAATGCGTAAGTGTATGCTTGTGAAAGTCCAGCTCCTTGCATGAACTGACGAGTGTAACGGATGAAGCGTTGTTTATCCGTTAAGCCACCCACTGTACTTTCTGTTGTTGGTAATGTCGCAGGAATCTTGTCGTATCCGTAAATACGTCCCACTTCTTCTACTAAGTCTGCTTCGATAGAAATATCAAATCTCCATGCAGGGATTGTCACGTCAAAACGTGTTCCTTCTACAGTTGTTGGATATTCTAATTGTGCAAATACTTGTTTCACTTCATCTAGTGTTAAGCTTGTTCCTAAAACGTGGTTTAAGCGTTCTAGAGTGATGCTCACAACTGGTAATTCTAAGTCAAAACTTTGTGCAGAAGCAAAGGCCTCTTTCACTGTTCCGCCACCAAGCTCGGCAATCAATGCTGCAGCGCGTTTTCCAGCTTGAACGATGGTGGCTTTGTGAATGCCTTTTTCAAAACGAGCACTTGATTCGCTACGTAAGTTATGTTTTTGAGAAGCAAGACGAACCGCTTTAGAATCGAACAAGGCTGCTTCTAATAACACTGTTGTTGTCTCGTCTGAGATTTCAGTGTCTAATCCACCCATTACCCCAGCTAATGCGACTGGTTGGCCGCCTGAAGTAATCACGATTTCGTTTTCTAATGTACGTTCTTCCCCATCTAAAGTCACTACTGTTTCGCCTTCAGTTGCGCGACGAACATGGATGGCTTTTTCAGGTAATTTTTCGTAGTCAAATGCATGAAGCGGTTGTCCGTATTCCATTAAAACATAGTTTGTTACATCTACCAGATTATTGATTGGACGAACTCCAGCTGCGATTAAACGGTTTTGCATCCATTGTGGACTTGGAGCCACTTTAACGCCTTCGATTAAGAATGCGTGGTATGCAGGAGTGTCTGCTTTGTTTTCTACAGAAACTTTGACAACGTCAGGAATTTCAGAAGACGTTCCTTTTTCAAAAGCATCTGGTTCTAAATTGTTCTTCAAGTTGTAAATCGCACCGATTTCGTGAACAGAACCGCGCATACTTAAGGCATCAGAACGGTTCGCAGTGATATCAAGTTCCACAATCGCTGAATCAAGCGCTAATGCATGAACGGCGTCGCTTCCGACTTCGATGCTGTCATCTGTGAAGACATAAATCCCCTCTTCGTACTCTTTTGGTACTAAATTACTTGGCACACCGATTTCTTGTAAGGAACAAATCATCCCTTGAGATTCTACGCCACGTAATTTTCCACGTTTGATTTTATGACCGCCCGCAATGCGTGCACCGTGAGTCGCCACGATAATCTTTTGGCCTGCTGCGATATTTGGAGCACCACACACGATTTGAAGCGACTCATCTTGTCCTACTTCAACTGTGACAACGTGTAAGTGGTCTGAATCTGGATGGTCAACGACTTCTGTTGCTAAACCAACCACTAATCCTTTTAAGCCTTCACCTGGAACCGTGACGCTATCAACTTCGATCCCTGTACGAGACATTTTTTCTCCTAATTCTTGAGGAGTGATTTGTGATAAATCAATATATTCATTTAACCATTCGTATGATAATTTCATGTTCTTTCTCCTCTTATGATTCTTTCGTAAATTGACTTAAGAAACGCACATCGTTTGTATATAATGAACGAATATCTTCAATTCCATATTTCAACATGGCGATACGGTCTTGACCTAACCCGAAAGCAAATCCCCCGTAAACACTTGAATCTACACCAGCAGCTTCAAGGACGTTTGGATGTACCATACCACTACCTAATACTTCAATCCAACCTGTTCCTTTACATACAGAACAACCTTCGCCACCACATTTGAAGCAGCTAATATCCACTTCTAGAGATGGCTCAGTGAATGGGAAGTAACTTGGGCGAAGACGGACTTCACGTTCTTCCCCGAACATTTCTTTGGCAAATGCCGCAAGAGTTCCTTTTAAGTCTGACATCGTAATGTGTTTATCGATCACAAGACCTTCGATTTGATAGAACTGATGTGAGTGTGTCGCATCATCGTTATCACGACGGAATACACGACCTGGACTTAACATCTTCAATGGGCCTTTTGTAAAGTCATGTTTTTCCATTGTACGAGCTTGTACTGGAGAAGTTTGTGTACGAAGTAAGTACTCTGGAGTGATGTAGAATGTATCTTGCATATCACGCGCTGGGTGATCTTTTGGCAAGTTCATCATCTCGAAGTTATAGTGGTCTGATTCTACTTCTGGCCCTTCTACTACTTGGTATCCAAGACCGATGAAGAAATCTTCCACTTGGTCTTGAACGTGTGCTAGTACGTGCGCAGTTCCACGTTCCATTGGACGTCCTGGCATTGTGACGTCAATCGTTTCAGATTGCAACGCTTCTTCTAATGCTTTTGCTTCAAGCACTTCTTTAACAGAAGCAATTTTTTCTTCTAATACAGAACGTAATTCATTAGCAAGAGCCCCCACTTTTGGCTTCTCTTCGTTGGCTAAGTTTTTAATATTTTTCAGAACTTCAGTGATGGGTCCTTTTTTCCCTAATTGTTGTACACGAATTTGATCGAGCTCTTTTAAGTTTGTTACTTCTTCTAATGAAGCAAGCACATCTTTACGAATCGCATCAAACTGTACTTTCATTTCTTCTAAATTCATTGTATTCCTCCTTATAAAAATAAAAATCCCTTATAGCCAATAGACTATAAGGGACGAAATTTCGCGGTACCACCCTTGTTCCTTGAGACGGGCTCAAGACACTTGGACGCTATTAACGGGGGCGACCCGAACCATTATTCATCTGTGAATCCCAATGGTCACTCCGGAAGTGAAAAGTTTGAAACGTGACTTGGAAGACTTGCAGTCAGGATCTTCCTCCCTGAAAAGTTTTGTTAAAAACCCTTTTCCATCAATGTGTTTTCTATATATGTTTTATCCTATCATAATGAATTCAAAATGAAAAGAAAAACTAATCTTTTTCATCATATGTACGCTCATCAATAATATATCGAGGACGCTCTTTTGCTTCTAAATAAATCTTACCGATGTATTCACCAATAACACCAAGACTGATTAATTGGACACCACCTAATAAACTTACAATGACATACGTACTTGCCCAACCAGCAACAGAGTTATTAGAGAATTTAGCCCAAAGCACCCAAATGATAAGAGCAAAACTAAAGAAAGACGTCAATACGCCAATCGCAGTAATAATACGAATTGGTTTAATAGATAAACTTGTGATTCCATCAACAGCCAACCCAAGCATCTTACTGAGTGGATAATGACTCTCCCCTGCAATTCGTTCATGGCGTTTATATGTCACGTAGGAATACTTAAATCCTACTAGCGGCATAATGCCTCGAAGGAATAAGTTAACTTCTTTAAATTTCTTTAACTCGTGTATAAAACGTTTAGAAACAAGGCGATAATCCGCATGATTGAAGACTACATCCGCTCCAAATAAATGCATTACCTTATAGAATCCTTCTGCCGTAATTCGTTTGAAGGCAGAGTCAGTATCACGATTATCACGAACACCATATACAATCTCTGAACCCTCTTTATATTCAGCAATCATTTTATCCATGCAGTTGATATCATCTTGTCCGTCTGCATCGATGGTTATGACGATATCCGCATATTCGCTAGCTTCGTGCATCCCTGCTAGAACTGTACTTTGGTGTCCTCTATTTCTACT
>CAJPNA010000156.1 GCA_905371865.1 uncultured Carnobacterium sp. | reverse complement strand
GATCACTGGTGCTGCTCAAATGGATGGTGCTATCTTAGTAGTATCTGCAGCTGACGGCCCAATGCCACAAACACGTGAACATATCTTGTTATCACGTCAAGTAGGTGTTCCTTACATCGTAGTATTCTTAAACAAAGTTGACATGGTTGACGATGAAGAATTATTAGAATTAGTAGAAATGGAAGTTCGTGACTTATTATCAGAATACGATTTCCCAGGCGATGACACTCCAGTTGTTGCAGGTTCTGCTTTACGCGCTTTAGAAGGCGACGCTTCATACGAAGAAAAAATCTTAGAATTAATGGCTGCTGTTGACGAATACATTCCAACTCCAGAACGTGACGTTGACAAACCATTCATGATGCCAGTTGAAGACGTGTTCTCAATCACAGGTCGTGGTACTGTAGCAACAGGTCGTGTTGAACGTGGACAAGTTCGTGTAGGTGACGAAGTTGAAATCGTTGGTATTTCTGAAGAAACTTCTAAAACTACTGTAACTGGTGTTGAAATGTTCCGTAAATTGTTAGACTACGCTGAAGCAGGGGATAACATTGGTACATTATTACGTGGTGTTACACGTGACAACATCGAACGTGGACAAGTTCTTGCTAAACCAGGAACAATCACTCCACATACTAAATTCAAAGCTGAAGTTTACGTATTAACTAAAGAAGAAGGTGGACGTCATACTCCATTCTTCTCAAACTACCGTCCTCAATTCTACTTCCGTACAACAGACATCACTGGTGTTTGTGTGTTACCAGAAGGTGTTGAAATGGTAATGCCTGGTGATAACGTAACTATGGAAGTTGAATTAATTCACCCAGTAGCGATTGAAGCTGGTACTAAGTTCTCTATCCGTGAAGGTGGACGTACTGTAGGTGCTGGTTCAGTAGCTTCTATCGAAAAATAATTTTTCTAAATTAAATTTTCAAGACTATCCTTTTCGGATAGTCTTTAATTATTAAACAAAAATGTCAGACAATTGAAAGCGGAAAGCAAAAATATAGAAATCTAAAAGAAATGCTTTCATATCAACGTTTGTAAGGGTTTTAGGACAAAAAGAAACACACGGGCGCGTGTGCATAAATAAATGTTGTTAAATCAACGGTTTTCGCTTGCATTCAGAAAAAGAATCTAGTATACTATTAAAAGTGCCGCAGAGGAAAATCTATTCCGATGTAGCATACCCCCTCTAAAATTTAGAAGGGGAGCTATGAAACGAGAGGTTGCGACACGCCCGGACGCTTTGCCACGAAAGGGTTAAGTCGGAAATTCGCGTGGAGCTAGTCTTATGACAACATTAGACGAAGGAGGAAAGACAATGGCAAAACAAAAAATCCGTATCCGTTTGAAAGCTTACGAACATCGTGCGCTTGATCAATCAGCGGAAAAAATCGTAGAAACAGCAAAAAGAACTGGTGCTAGCGTAGCTGGTCCAATTCCATTGCCAACAGAAAGATCGCTTTACACAGTTATTCGTGCGACTCACAAATATAAAGATTCTCGCGAACAATTTGAAATGCGTACACACAAGCGTTTGATCGATATCGTTAATCCAACGCCAAAAACTGTTGATGCCTTAATGAAGCTTGATTTACCAAGCGGCGTTGACATCGAAATCAAATTATAATAAATAGAAAAATGGAGGTGTAACCATGACCAAAGGAATCTTAGGCAAAAAAGTAGGGATGACTCAATTCTTTACAGAAGCAGGTGAACTTATTCCTGTAACAGTAGTAGAAGTAACTCCAAACGTTGTTCTTCAATTAAAAACAATCGAAAACGACGGTTACGAAGCTGTTCAATTAGGTTTTGACGACTTACGTGAAGTTTTATCAAATCGCCCTGCTAAAGGTCATGTAGCAAAAGCAAATGCTACTCCTAAGCGCTTCATTCGTGAATTCAACAATGTCGAGCTTAGCGAGTACGAAGTAGGACAAGAAATTACAGTTGATGTATTCAAAGCAGGAGACATCGTTGACGTAACAGGTACATCTAAAGGGAAAGGTTTCCAAGGTGCTATCAAACGTCATGGACAATCTCGCGGACCAATGGCTCACGGTTCTCGTTACCACCGTCGTCCTGGTTCAATGGGTGGAGCATCATTCCCATCACGTGTTTTCAAAGGTAAAGCATTACCTGGACAAATGGGTGGCGACCGTATCACTATTCAAAACTTAGAAGTAGTGAAAGTTGATGCAGAACGCAATGTAATCTTAATCAAAGGTAACGTACCTGGATCTAAGAAATCATTAGTAGAAATTAAAACAGCAGTTAAATCTAAATAATAAATAGGGAAGGAGGAACGAGAGAATGACAAAAGTTACATTATTTAAACAAGATGGAACAACAAACGGAGAAATCGAATTAAACTCAGATATCTTCGGAATTGAACCAAATGAAAATGTAGTATTCGACGCAGTAATCATGCAACGCGCTTCATTACGTCAAGGAACACACGCTGTTAAAAACCGTAGTGCAGTAAGCGGAGGCGGGCGTAAACCATGGCGCCAAAAAGGAACTGGTCGTGCTCGTCAAGGATCAATCCGTTCACCACAATGGCGTGGCGGAGGTATTGTATTCGGACCAACACCTCGTTCATATAGTTACAAATTACCTAAAAAAGTACGTCGCTTAGCGATTAAATCAGTATTATCACAAAAAGTATTGGATAATAAGCTTGTTGTAGTGGAAGCATTACAATTTGACGCACCAAAAACAAAAGAGTTTGCACAAGTATTGTCTAACTTAAACGTAGATACAAAAGTGTTAGTAGTTGTTGAATCTTCAAACGATTTCGCATTATTAGCAGGACGTAACATTCCAAACGTAACAATCGTTGACGAAACTGATGTTACAGTATTAGACGTTGTAAACAACGACAAATTATTATTCACAAAAGCAGCTCTTTCTAAAGTAGAGGAGGGACTTCAATAATGGATGCACGTGACGTAATCAAACGCCCAATCATTACTGAAGCTTCAATGCTTGCTACTGACGAAAAGAAATACACTTTTGAAGTTGATGTACGTGCTAACAAAATTCAAGTACGTCAAGCCGTAGAAGAAATTTTTGGTGTTAAAGTTGAAAAAGTTAACATCTTAAATGTACGTGCTAAATTCAAACGTGTTGGCCGCTACGGTGGTTACACTAACAAACGTCGTAAAGCAATTGTGAAGCTTACAAAAGATTCAAAAGATATTCAATTATTCGCTGAAGAAGCTTAATCTTCAGAAAGAAAAACTACTATAATAATAGGAGGAAATAGACGTGGCGATTAAAAAATATAATCCAACCTCAAACGGCCGTCGTAATATGACAGGTTATGACTTCAGCGAAATCACAAAGTCAACACCAGAAAAAACTTTGTTGGAATCATCAAAAAATAACGCTGGTCGTAACAGCCAAGGTAAAATCACTGTACGTCACCAAGGTGGCGGACACAAACGTGCTTACCGTGTGATTGACTTCAAACGTAATAAAGATAACGTTGAAGGTGTAGTTCACTCAATCGAGTACGATCCAAACCGTACAGCAAACATTGCATTAATTCACTATGTAGATGGTGTTAAAGCATATATCATTGCTCCAAAAGGTTTACAAGTAGGACAACGTATTGAATCAGGAGAAAATGCTGATATTAAAGTAGGTAATGCTTTACCGTTAGCAAACATTCCAGTTGGTACTGTGATCCATAACATTGAAACAAAACCAGGTAAAGGCGGACAATTAGTTCGTTCAGCTGGTACAAGTGCTCAAGTACTTGGCCAAGAAGGTAAATACACTTTAGTTCGTTTGAACTCAGGTGAAGTTCGTATGATTCTTTCAACTTGCCGCGCTACAGTTGGTACAGTTGGTAACGAACAACACGAATTAATTAACTTCGGTAAAGCAGGACGTTCTCGTTGGAAACGTAAACGCCCAACAGTTCGTGGTTCTGTAATGAACCCTAACGATCACCCACACGGTGGTG